>JAJQCX010000066.1:46113-52698 GCA_021202495.1 Clostridia bacterium
ATGCACGGCGCCCACGCGTTTCCGTCAGACCATGCAACGTCCCTTTTTAAGTCAAGTATTACGCCCTCGTCCGTCCAATTCACCAAATCGGGAGAGGAAAACGCCTTGAAATAATATCCGCCCCAATCGTCAAAATCATCCGTCGTGGGATAAACGTAATATTTTCCGTCATATATCCCGCACTCCGCATCCGCAAAATATCCGTATTCGCCTAAGATAGAGTTGCCCCATTCCAAAAATGCGACAACCCATTCCTCGCTTTCTCCGTCCTTTTCAAAACGGTATTTCACATGCCCGTTTTTATCGCGTTCGGAAATTTTCTCCCACGCCGCGTCCGTCTCAAAGCGCACTTCTGCTTTGTCCGCTTTCCCCGGCACAACGGGCACAAGGATAAAATGCTGCGTTTTGTCTACTATCACATTGTATTTTTTAACGTATTTTCCGTCCGCGCCTTTGATTTCTATCGCCATAGCCTTCTCCTATTTGCACATTTCGGCAACAACTTTCGATATTGTGCTTCCGTCCGCCTTGCCCTTGAGCGCGCCCATAACGGCTTTCATCATTGCGCCCTTGTTCTTCGTCGCCGCAACCTCGGCAAAATCCTTTTCAATCGCCGCTTTTATTTCGTCCTCATCCATGAGCTTTGGCGCATAGCGCGATATAATTTCATACGTCTTTTCATATTGGCTCTTGAGCTCCGCTCTCGATTCCGGGCAGGTGTCAATCTCCTCTTTAACCGTCTTCATTTCCTTTAATATAACCCTGTCGCAAAGCTCCGGCGTTATGTTGTCTCTCACGCCCTCGTCAATCGCAACCTTTTTAATCGCCGCAATAAGGCTCGAAATCGCGTCCTTAGTCTCCTTGTCGTGCGCCTTCATCGCCGCCACCATGTCCTGCTGTAATGTCTTAAATTCCATAATTCTATCGTCCTTTCATAATATAATATTTTTATTCTTCTCCCGCCTAATTGCTTCCGCCTGCGAAAATTCGCACCCGCAAAAGCTTTGACGGTACAAATTATATTCTCGCGACAGCTCGCACGAGCGTTTATATCCGTTCCTCTTTTTAAAATCCGCAAAGAGATATTCCACACCGTATTTTTCGCCCATTCTTTGCCCTATTTCGTTGAGCCAATCGGCGTTTTTATGCGGACTTATCGAAAGAGTTGTCGTAAAAAGATCAAATCCGCCCGCCTTCGCCGCCTTCGCCGTTTTTTCAAGCCGCAGCGTGTAGCAGTCATAACACCGCTCTCCGCCCTCCGGCACGCTTTCTTTGCCTTTCGCAATCCTCAAAAATTCCGCATGATCGTATTTTTCCGTCACAATTTTCACATTTTCAAGCCCAAACTCCCCAACAAACCGTTCAAGCTCGCGCTCCCGCTTCAAAAATTCCGCCTCCGACGAAATGTTCGGATTGTAAAAATAAGCCGTAATATCAAAAACGCCCGCAATATATTCCAACACATAGCTCGAACACGGCGCACAGCAAACGTGCAGCAAAAGAGAAGGCTTCTCCCCCTTCTGCCGACAAACTGTAATCTTTTCCTCAAGCATTTTCTGATAATTTTCTCTCATCCTGCCTCGCCTCTGAAATATATTACCACAATCTTTTCCTTCTTTCAACCCCAAAAATAAAAGACGCGCCTCCTTTAAGGAAGTGCGCCAAAATTATATTTTCGCCGCAGAGTTATTCCATATCTCCCGCCTCATAGAGGCGCAGCGCCGCGCACACAAGCCCCGCCGTTTCCGTTCTGAGGATTCTCTTTCCGAGCGTCACGCGTTTTGCTCCCGCGTCAGCCGCTTTTTTTACCTCTTCCTCTTCAAATCCGCCCTCGGGACCTATGAATATCGCAAACGAAGCCGCATTCTTGCCAAAGCTTTCTGCAAGCTTGCCCTCTTTTTCACATTCGTAGGGAATGATTATCGAATCGCACATTTTCGCCTCATCAATCGCCGCGTCAAAATCGAGAGCGGGCGAAACTTTTGGTATGTACGCCCTCCCGCACTGCTTTGCAGCCTCATAGGCAATTTTTTGCCAGCGCTCCGTTTTGCCGTCGCTGCCGAGCTTTACCACCGTGCGTTTTGTTTTAACCGGCACAATGCGACAAACTCCAATCTCAACCGCCTTTTGCACAACGTATTCCATCTTCGGATTTTTCGGTATTCCCTGAAACAGCGTTATTTTAAGCCTCGGCTCGCTTGCGGAGGGGTATCTTTTGCCAATCCTCGCCCACACGGTTTTTGCGTCCGCCTTTTCGATAATCGCATCGGTGCAGTTTCCCTCGCCGTCAAAGAGCGTAATTTCATCACCCTCGCGCATCCGCAGCACCCGCACAATGTGCCCGGCTTCCTCGCCTGTTATCTCCGCAATCTCGCGGTTCATATTCTCTTTGTCAATAAAAAAATTTGGCATAAAATCCCCTCATAAATTTAACGGCACACAAACGCGTACCAATCCCCGTCGTGCTTTTCCTCTTCAATCTCAAAACCGTTTTTCAAAAGCGCCTCGCGCACGTCGTCCTTTCTGAAATCGATTATTCCCGAGCAGATGAAATATCCTTCCTCCTTCATATACATTCTCACCTTTTCCGAAAGCGGAATGATTACGTCCGCGACAATGTTCGCAAGCACAATGTCAAATTTGTTTTTACTCAGTTCTTCATCTAACTTTTTATCGGAAAGTATGTTTCTGCACTCGACTTTATAACGGCTTTTGTCAACGTCGTTTAACGCCGCATTTTCATACGCAATCCTCGGCGAATTTTCGTCAATGTCCGCCGCATATACGAAATTCGCGCCCAAAAGCAACGCGATTATGCCCAAAATTCCGCTGCCGCATCCCAAATCGGCTATGCGCATGTCTTCCTTCACTCTGTGCTCCAGCGCTTCCACGCACATACGCGTCGTCTCATGCTGTCCACTGCCGAACGTCATGCCCGGGTCAATTTCAAAGACGAGCTTCCCTTCGGTATCTTGAAGCTCCTCCCAATGCGGCTTTATGACAATCCTGTCGCCCACGTAAATCGGCTTGAAATACTGCCGCCAGTTGTTCTCCCAGTCCTCCTGAACGCGGACAGTATACGAAACCGCCAAGCTTCCGAAGTCGCCCTCTTTTTTAAGTTCCGACATAGCGTTTTTTATTTCCGTGAGCTTTTCCGAGGATTCGGCGTTTTCTTCAATATATACCTTAACTTTCGTCGCGCCCTGCTTTTCCTTGTAAAGCTCCTCGTCGACATAGTCCCAGTATTTTTTGTTTTCCTCCAAAAAGGTGTTGAAATCGTCCTTATCCTCAATTTCAAACCCGACAATTCCAAGAGCGGTGAGCGCGTCGCAAACCCCGTCAATCCCGTCCGCGTTCGTCTCGATTGCAACCTCAAGCCAATTCATTTAACTCGCCTCCGCATTATTTATTAAAATAGTCCTTCAGCTTCGACAACCATTTTTTCTGCTGGTTGTAATTCTTGTCGTTCGTCTCTTCGGCAAACTTAACTAATATATCTCTCTGCTTCTGCGTCAAATTCTTCGGCACCTCAACGTTCACAATCACATACTGATCGCCCCTCCCGCTGCCGTTCGGGTACGGTATGCCCTTGCCCTTCATTCTGAACTTCGTACCGTGCTGCGTCCCTTCGGGGATTGTGTGCTTCACCTTGCCGTCAAGCGTCGGCACGTCCATTTCGCACCCCAGCGTCGCCTGCACAAACGTTATCGGCATTTCAACATAGACGTCAAATTCGTCTCTTTCAAATATCGGATGCTTCTTTATCGAAACGAGTACATACAAATCGCCGCACGGACCGCCGTTTTCACCCGCGTCGCCCTTTCCGCGCACGCGAACAGACTGCCCGTCGTCAACGCCCTTTGGAATGTTTATCGTTATCTTATCCGCAATACGCGTTTTGCCCGTGCCCTGACAATTGACGCATCTTTCTTTTATTATCTTTCCCTTGCCTCGGCAGTCCGGGCACACGGTATTTGTCTGCATCTGCCCAAACGGCGTACTCTGCACTTGCCTTATCTGTCCCGCTCCGCCGCAGCGCGAGCACGTTTCCGCGCTCGTTCCGGGCTTTGCGCCGGTACCGGAGCAAGCGGAACACGTGTCCATTCTCGACACATTTATCGTCTTCTTAGCGCCGAACGCCGCTTCTTCAAACGTCAGCTCAACCTTAACTCTTATGTCTCTCCCCTTTTGTGGTGCGTTTCGTCTGCTTTGTCCTCCGCCGCCTCCGAACGCTCCGCCGAAAAAGCTGCCGAAAATGTCGCCCAAATCGCCGAAATCGCTGAATCCGCCAAAGCCACCGCCCGCGTCATATCCGCCGCTTCCGTCAAATGCGGCATGACCGAATTGGTCATATTTTGCCCTCTTTTCGTCGTCCGACAAAACGGAATACGCCTCTCCGACTTCCTTAAACTTTTCCGCCGCCTCGGGGTTATCTTTATTAAGGTCGGGATGATACTGCTTTGCCAATTTTCTGTAAGCTCTCTTTATCTCGTCCGCGCTCGCGCCCTTGTCAACCCCGAGCACTTCATAATAATCTCTTTTTTCTGCCAATCTCTCTCACCTCATAGCATAACATAATAAAACCGTTTTTACGCAGTCTGAGTCAAGCCCGATAGGACTTGACTCAAACTACTTAACATCTTTACTTTGAAAGCGGCAACCTGTCACAACTGTCCACTAATCACTGCCCACTGACCACTGTTACTGTTGGTCGTCGTCCTGTGTAAATTCCGCGTCATACACGCCGTCGGAATTGGGAGCGCCCGTCGCGCCGCCCGCTGCGCCCTGCGCGCCGTCCTGCTGATAAATCTTCGGAGCAATCTCGTAAAACTTCTTTGTCAAGTCATCAACAGCCGCTTTAATCGCTGCCGTATCGGTGCCCTTGAGCGCTTCCTTAACCTTTGCAATCTCAGCCTCAACGCCGCTCTTTTCCTCTGCCGTTATCTTATCCTTGACGTCCTCAAGCGTCTTTTCGCACTGGTAAACCATCTGGTCGGCATTGTTTCTTGTGTCAATGTCCTCCTTGCGCTTCTTATCCTCCTCGGCGTACTGCTCAGCCTCTTTAACGGCTTTGTTAATCTCATCCTCCGAAAGGTTGCTCGACGCCGTGATGGTAATCTTCTGCTCCTTGCCCGTGCCGAGGTCTTTAGCCGAAACGTTTACAATGCCGTTTGCGTCGATGTCGAACGTAACCTCGATCTGCGGTACTCCTCTCGGAGCGGGAGCGATACCGGTTAACATAAAGTTTCCGAGCAGCTTGTTTTGCGCCGCGAATTCTCTTTCGCCCTGCAATACATGTATGTCAACCGCGGACTGATTGTCTGCCGCCGTCGAGAAAATCTGGCTCTTTCTTGTGGGAATGGTCGTGTTTCTCTCAATAATTCTCGTGCAAACTCCGCCCATCGTCTCAATACCGAGCGAAAGCGGCGTTACGTCGAGCAGAACAACGTCCTTAACATCACCCGAAAGAATGCCCGCCTGAATAGCCGCGCCTATTGCAACGCACTCGTCGGGGTTAATGCCCTTGTGCGGCTCCTTGCCGATAAGCTTCGCAACCGCGTCGTTTACAGCCGGAATACGGCTCGAACCGCCGACCATAAGCACCTTGTCAACCTCGGATGCAGAAAGTCCCGCGTCCTTAAGAGCGTTTCTTGTGGGACCGAGCGTCTTTTCAACAAGATCAGCTGTCAGCTCGTTAAACTTCGCTCTCGTCAGAGTAACGTCCAAATGCTTGGGACCTGTCGCGTCAGCCGTGATGAACGGCAGATTGATGTTGCTCGTCGTAAGACCCGACAGCTCAATCTTCGCCTTTTCGGCCGCTTCCTTCAATCTCTGCATTGCCATTCTGTCTTTGGAAAGGTCAATACCGTTCTCCTTCTTGAATTCCGCAACAAGATAATTGATTATTCTCTGGTCAAAGTCGTCGCCGCCGAGCCTTGTGTCGCCGTTTGTCACCAAAACCTCAAACACGCCGTCGCCTATATCGAGAATCGACACATCGAACGTGCCGCCGCCCAGGTCGTAAACCATTACTTTTTGGTTGACTTCCTTATCCATGCCGTAAGCGAACGCCGCAGCCGTCGGCTCGTTGATAATTCTCAAAACCTCAAGTCCCGCAATTCTGCCGGCGTCCTTCGTCGCCTGTCTCTGCGAATCCGAGAAATACGCCGGAACCGTGATAACCGCCTGCGAAACCTTTTCTCCCAAATAGCTTTCCGCGTCAGCCTTAAGCTTCTGCAAAATCATTGCCGAAATCTGCGGCGGCGTGTAGCTGTTACTATCAATCTTTACCTTATAATCCGTACCCATCTCTCTTTTTATCGAGATAACCGTTCTGTCTGGGTTTGTAACCGCTTGTCTTTTTGCGCTCTGTCCGACAAGTCTCTCTCCGTCCTTTGCGAACGCGACAACCGACGGGGTTGTTCTTCCGCCCTCTGCGTTTGCGATAACAACAGGCTCTCCGCCTTCAAGCACCGCAACGCACGAGTTCGTCGTACCGAGGTCTATACCTATAATCTTCGACATATAAATTACTTCCTTTCAAGCTTCTGTTATATATTATATAAATTAGTTTGCTACCTTAAC
>JAJQCX010000198.1 GCA_021202495.1 Clostridia bacterium
TCCGATAACTTCGCGAAAAATCCAATCGTTTTTTCCTCAAAAAATTAAATGCCGGAGCGAACAGCCTCGCAATGCGCACCGGCAAAAAAAGAACGGCTTTCACCAAAAGCTTCACAATCGCCTCAAATGCCGCAATCATCCACCCGAATATTCTCACCTCAAACCTTGCGAAAAGCACAATTTGCACCCCCGCCCCAATCACAAGCCCCATCAGCTCATAATATCTCATCGCCCCGAAGTTGAATTTTATCTCCGCCGCAAAAACCGCCCCAAATGCCAAAATCCAAAAAAGCACATCCAAAATGTTCGCGTAAAGATAATCTCCCCTTCTTCTGCGCCGCAGCGCTCTGAAAAAGTCGAAAAGAATCACGCACATCATTCCGAGGATTATATTTATCACAAAAACCCTCGCCTGCCCCGCATCCGAAACCGTCATCTTATTTCAAAACCCTCCTCCAAAATCCCTCGCTTTTCTCCTTTTCGTGATTTGAATATGTAACGCTGTCAATCCTCTCACCCGTCACCTCTGCCTCCCCGCTCTCAACCGAAAGCGCGTCCACGTGCAGCCCCTTTCCCTTTATCGTCAGCATAGCCCCGTCAACACGCATAACAACGCCCGCCTCGTCAAATTCGCACACCTCGTTCACTGCGCTGACCGCAATTTTCCTCCTGTCCTCCATCACAACACTGTGCGCCCTGTTCTCCATCCTCATTCCTCACAATCAAAAAAAATTTCTTCCGTGACACGGGAAGCACCGCTTCCTTAATATTTTATGCACGGAAGAAATCTGTTATTACTCTATGTTATTTATTTAATATGTTCTTCAAAAACTGCCCCGTATACGACTTTTCGCACTGCGCCACCTCTTCCGGCGTTCCGCAGGCTACTATTCTGCCTCCCGCGTTTCCGCCCTCGGGACCCAAATCGATAATGTGGTCGGCGCACTTTATCACGTCAAGATTGTGCTCAATCACAACAATCGTATTTCCCGCGTCGACAAGCTTGTCGAGCATTTTTATCAGCCTGTCAACGTCCGCCGTATGCAGTCCCGTCGTCGGCTCGTCCAGGATGTACAGCGTTTTCCCCGTCGGACGCCTCGAAAGCTCTGTCGCAAGCTTCACTCTCTGCGCCTCGCCGCCCGAAAGCGTCGTCGAAGGCTGCCCAATCTTGATATATCCCAGCCCCACCTCGTTCAGAACGTCGAGCTTGCGCTTTATCTTCGGTATGCTCTCGAAAAATTCCACGCCCTCCTCGACCGTCATGTCGAGTATGTCCGAAATGCTCTTGCCCTTGAACTTTACTTCAAGCGTCTCGCGGTTATATCTTTTCCCCTTGCAGACCTCGCACGGCACATAAACGTCCGGCAAAAAGTGCATCTCTATCTTCAAAATGCCGTCGCCGCCGCACGCCTCGCATCTTCCGCCGCGCACGTTAAAGCTGAAGCGTCCCGCATCGTACCCTCTCGCCTTCGCATCGGGCGTCGTCGCAAAAAGCTCGCGTATGTCGCCGAACACTCCCGTATATGTCGCGGGGTTCGAGCGCGGCGTTCTGCCAATCGGCGACTGGTCGATTGCTATTACTTTATCAAGGTTTTTCAGCCCCTCCATGCCCTTGTGCTTTCCCGCAACGGTGTGCGCTCGGTTGAGCTCATACGCCAATCGGTTATACAAAACTTCGTTCACGAGCGAGCTTTTCCCGCTGCCCGAAACGCCCGTCACGCACACAAATTTTCCGAGCGGAATTGTGACGTCTATGTTTTTCAAATTGTTCTCCGCCGCGCCTTTTATCACAAGCGTCTTTCCGTTGCCCTCGCGCCGCGTCTTCGGCACGGGTATTTCCAATCTCCCCGAAAGGTACGCCCCCGTGAGCGAATTTTCATTCGCCATGATTTCCTCCGCCGTGCCTTCGGCGACAATTTCGCCTCCGTGTACGCCCGCGCGCGGTCCCACGTCAACAATGTAATCCGCCTCGCGCATCGTCTCTTCGTCGTGCTCAACAACGATCAGCGTGTTTCCCAAATCGCGCAGATTTTTCAGCGACTCGATCAGCTTGGCGTTGTCCCTCTGATGCAATCCTATGCTCGGCTCGTCCAAAATATACATAACTCCCACAAGTCCCGAGCCTATCTGTGTCGCAAGCCGTATTCTCTGCGCCTCGCCGCCCGAAAGCGTGCCCGCCGAGCGCGTCAGCGTGAGATATTCAAGCCCCACGTTTTTCAAAAAGTCCAGCCTTGCCGAAATTTCTTTCAATATCTGCCCAGCAATGCTGTTTTGCATCTCGCTCAGTTGCGCGGGCAGAGTGCGCACAAATTCCGCCTCGTCGCTTATCGCCATGTCGCAAAATTCGTAAATATTTTTCTCTCCCACCGTCACGGCAAGCGTCTCATTTTTCAGCCTCTTTCCCTTGCAGGCATTGCACGGAATTTCGCGCATCAGCCCCTCGATGTCGTTTTTCAGCCATTCTGAATTTGTCGAATCGTAGCGCCGCTGCAAATTGTTTACCAAGCCCTCAAATTCTATCTTTCTCTTTCTCACCGTGCCGTTTTCGCTCACAAATTCCGCGTCTATCTTTTCGCCCTTCGTGCCATAGAGTATTATCTCTATGACCTCCCTCGGCAAGTTCTTCACCGGCGTATTCAAGCTGAATCCGTATTTGTCCGCCAGCGCCTTATATACAGCGTTCGCAACCGATGTATCCTTGTCCGCGGCACGCCAGCCGCTGACCGCAAACGCCCCCTCCAAAATAGAGAGCTCCTCGCTCACCAAAACAAGCCGCGGGTCTATCTTTTTCAAAACGCCGAGCCCCGAGCAAACCGGGCACGCCCCGAACGGGCTGTTGAACGAAAACGTCCTCGGCGAAAAATCCTCAATGCTTATTCCGCAGTCCGGGCAGGCGTAATTTTGCGAATACAAAAGCTCCTCCTCATCCGTCAAAACGAGAACAATTCCTTTCGCCAAATGCAGCGCCAGCTCCAACGACTGCGTGAGGCGGCTTCGTATCTCCTCTTTCACAATCAGCCTGTCCACGACAATTTCAATGCTGTGCCGCTTCTGCTTTTCAAGGGTTATCCCCTCCGACAGCTCATACATTATCCCGTCCGCTCTCACGCGCACAAATCCGCTCTTTTTCGCGTTTTCGAGGATTTTCGTATGCTCGCCCTTTTTCGCCCGCACAACAGGCGCCAAAATCTGAATTCTCGTCCGCTCCGGCAGCTTCATCACCGAATCCACAATCTGATCTATCGTCTGCTTTTCAATCTTCTTTCCACACTTTGGGCAGTGCGGCGTGCCCACTCTCGCGTATAAAAGCCTCAGATAATCGTAAATCTCCGTCACCGTGCCGACCGTCGAACGCGGGTTCTTGCTCGTCGTCTTTTGGTCTATGCAAATCGCCGGTGAAAGCCCCTCGATGTTGTCAACGTCGGGCTTGTCCATTCTCCCCAAAAACATTCGCGCGTATGACGACAGCGACTCGACATATCTTCTCTGCCCCTCGGCGAATATCGTGTCAAACGCCAGCGACGTCTTACCCGACCCCGACACCCCCGTAAAAACGATAAGCTTGTTTCTCGGCAGCTTCACCGTCACATTCTTCAAATTGTTCTCTCGCGCGCCCTCTACCAATATATATCCGTTGTTGTTCATTACACTTCACCCCATACTAATCTCTATAACGTGGAAAAGAAGCAAGCAGATTGCCATTATTCTGAGCGCCGACGTATGCAGATACTTCAAGCGAGGAATAATGGTGAGATGTCTGCCTTTTTTTCACGTTATCCTTCGCGCTGTAATTTCCTGATTCTATCCCTTATCCTCGCCGCGTCTTCAAACCGCAGCTCTTCCGCCGCCTTCATCATTTCAATCCGCAGCTTTTCAATAACCGCCTTGTTGTCCTTTTCCTTTTTTTCCTCTTTATCCTCATGCACTGCGGCAATCGTGTCCGCCACCGCCTTTTTAATTCCCTTTGGCGTTATGTTGTGTGCTCTGTTATATTCGGACTGTATCTTTCTTCTTCGCTCCGTCTCGTCAATCGCCCGCTTCATCGAATCCGTGATAGTATCCGCGTACATTATTACCTCGCCGCCGACGTTTCGCGCCGCGCGCCCCACCGTCTGAATGAGCGACGTTTCGCTTCGCAAAAAGCCCTCCTTGTCCGCGTCAAGTATCGCCACAAGCGACACCTCCGGCAGGTCAAGCCCTTCTCGCAGCAAATTTATGCCCACCAAAACGTCGAACACCCCGAGCCGCAAATCTCTTATTATCTCCATTCTTTCAAGCGTCTCGACGTCGGAGTGCATATATCTCACCTTAACGCCCATCGATGCGATAAAATCGGTCAAATCCTCCGCCATTTTCTTCGTCAGCGTCGTCACAAGCACTCTTTCGTTTCTCTCGATGCGCTTGTATATCTCGCCCAGCAAATCGTCAACCTGCCCCGTCACGGGCTTCACCGTTATCTTCGGGTCAATCAACCCCGTCGGACGAATGAGCTGCTCGGCAATGCCTGAGCTGTGCTCCTTTTCATACTGCGCCGGCGTCGCGCTCACAAAAATAACCTGGTTTATCTTCTTTTCAAATTCATTGAACGTCAGCGGTCTGTTGTCAAACGCCGACGGCAGCCGGAATCCGTATTCGACAAGACTTTCCTTTCGGCTCCTGTCTCCCGCGTACATCGCTCTCACCTGCGGAATTGTCACATGGCTCTCGTCCACCACAAGCAGAAAATCATCCGGAAAATAATCCATCAGCGTATACGGCGCACTCCCCGCGCTCCGCCCGCTCATGTGCCGCGAATAATTTTCTATCCCCGAACAATACCCAATCTCCCGCATCATTTCAATGTCGTAATTAGTCCGCTCCTCAAGCCTCTGCACTTCGAGCAGCTTATCCTGACTTCTGAAATACGCCAGCCTTTCGTCAAGCTCCTCCTGTATCGACACTATCGCCTTTTCCCGCTTCTCCTTCGTCGTCACATAGTGCGACGCGGGATATATCCCGATGTGGTCGCGCAGCCCCACAATTTCGCCCGTCAGCGTGTCAATCTCGGAAATTCTGTCAATCTCGTCGCCGAAAAACTCAATCCGCACCGCGCTCTCGCCGCTGCTTGACGGAAAGATTTCCAGCACGTCGCCCCGCACTCTGAACTTGCCTCTTATAAAATTTATGTCGTTTCGCTCATACTGCATTTCAATGAGCCGCCTTATCACCTCGTCACGGTCGATAACCATCCCCGGTCTCAGTGAAATAACCATCGTGCTGTAATCCTCCGGGTCGCCCAAACCGTATATGCAGCTCACCGACGCCACGACAATCACATCCCGCCGCTCAAACAGCGCCATCGTCGCGCTGTGGCGCAGCTTGTCAATCTCATCGTTCTGCTGCGCGTCCTTTTCAATGTATGTGTCGCTCGCGTAAATGTACGCCTCCGGCTGATAATAATCGTAATAGCTCACAAAATACTCCACCGCGTTCTCCGGGAAAAACTCCTTGAATTCGCTGCAAAGCTGCGCCGCCAGTGTCTTATTGTGTGCCAAGATAAGCGTCGGCTTATTCACCTTTTCAATCACGTTCGCAATCGTGAACGTCTTTCCCGACCCCGTCACGCCGAGCAAAATCTGCCCCTTTTCGCCGTTTTTAACCCCTTCTGCCAAGCTCTCAATAGCCTCCGGCTGATCCCCCGACGGCTTGTACGGCGAATGCAACACAAAACGCTCCATATTAACCCGCCCCTTTCATCTTGCGAACATTTGTTCTAATATTATACCCTCTTCCCCCGAAATTGTCAATCCGTTTCAATTCGTTTTTTAAAATTCAAAGGAGCAGCCCATTTTTTGACTGCTCCCAAATTCTTTTCTTTTTAACTTTCTTCCTCCGCTTTCCCGCTGTTATAATACAGCTCATCCGGGCAAATATCTTGCCCATCAGGCCAAACAACCGTAAATCCGTCCGTTTTCACCGTATTAAAATAGCTTGTCTCCTTCAATTCGCCGTACCAATTCCCCCTTATATACGGCTTCACATCAAATTTTTTCTCTTCTCCGTTATCAAAGCGTACCATCAAGCAATAATTCTCCAACGCCTTAACCTCAACCGCCGTCGGTCTTAACATATTCCCCGCCTCCTCACTTTAACGGATCTATTTTAAAATATCCCTCTCCCTCGCTCAACAACTGCCAATTTGCGTTCAATTCATCCTCATGCAGCGCTGCCCAAGCTGTCAATAACTTTAATTGCTTCGACGGGAATTTTCCTTCAAGCACTTCTCCGCTTGTAGTCATTACTATTTCATATTCTCCATATGTCGCATGCAAATGAGCCTTATTATGTCTCCCTCCCTTTTCGCTTTGCATCCTGATAATAATTCCGTAAAACATTGATAATATTGGCACTCTTCATTTCTCCTTTTCGGCAATTCACACTTTTATTCTAATCATTAGCATAGCAAATCTTTATGTTTTTATTATATACCGCCATTCATCACTTCACAAGTGTACAAATTGCACAAAACACTTTTAAATCTTTTGTACCATTTTCCGAGTATCTTTAAAACACACCGGGAAAGCGTTTTACCTCCGCTTTCCCGGCACAATTCTTATCTTCTTATCCAGACTTCCATTTCCCGCGTATCTTCGCGGTTCGCCCAAAACGCGTAGGGTATCGCCTTTATTTCAATCTCATCATACCCCGCAGTGAATGCTCTGTACAAATCCTCTGTCTCCCAAGCCTTTTTCTTAACGGCTTTGGCATATATCGAAACCTCGCCCTCAAAGAGCAAATCCTCGCGCACCGCGCGAAATTCCGGCTCATCCTTGAGCTTTATCGACGATAACCTCTCCCCGTTGTCAGCCGATTCGATGCAGTAAACAACAGGTCCGCGCTGCAGCGCCACCTTTCCCGCGTCATAACGCACATTCGGGTTTGCCTCAATCATCTGAACCTCCATCGGAAGCTCGATTTCAATCACATCCCCGTCGCACCATTCGCGCTCAATGTAGGCATATCCCTTTTTAAGCTCATAATCCGCGCTTTCGCCGTTTATCTTAACGTCCGCGCTCCCCGCCCATGCGGGAATTCTGAACGCAAAGGCGTATTTTCCGCCCGAAAGCGTAATCTCACTTTTTCCGCCCCACGGCATTTGGGTTTTCTGCGAAATTTTAATCTTTTTGTCGCTGAGCTTTACCTCCGCCTCGGAGCCTATGTAAAGGTGCATATATACGCACTTGTCGTCCGACGAATATATATAATTTCCGAGGCTCGTTATCAGCCTTGCCAGATTCGGCGGGCAGCATGCGCAGCCAAACCAGCCGGGGCGCTTCGTCTTGTTGTGCCTGTAGCCCGGTGCACGTTTGTTTGCCTCCTCCCACGTTTCGAGCGGATTTGTGTAAAAGAAGTGCTTTCCGTCAAGCGCCATGCCGCTTATCGACCCGTTGTACAAAATTCTCTCCAGCACGTCCGAATATTTTGAATTTACGTCCGTTCTCAGCATCTTTTGCGCGAAAAACGCGAACGAAATCGCGGCGCACGTCTCCGTGTAGGAAATGTCGTTCGGCAACTGGTAGTCGAACGAAAACGCCTCGCCATAAACCGTCGAGCCGAATCCGCCCGTCACATACATCTGCTTTGTCGTCGCATTGTCCCACAGCGTTTCGCACGCCTTTAAAAGGCTTTCATCCCCCGTTTCAGCCGCCAGCGCCGCCGCGCCGGTATAAAGATATCCCGCTCTCACGCTGTGCCCGACAGCCTCCGTCTGCTCGCGAAACGGCTTGTAGGACTGATTGTAAAACCTGTCCGCTGTTTTCTGTTCGCCGCCCCAGTGGTTTTTGTAACCACGCTGCTTCAATTCCTCATCGAAATAATACGGCTCCGTTCCGCGCTCGTCAATTAAGTATTCGCAGAATTTTAAATACTTTTCCTCGCCCGTCGCCTTGTAAACGCGAACAAGCGCCAGCTCAAGCTCGGGGTGTCCCGAATAGCCGTGTATCTTTCCTTCCTCTTTGCCCACTCTCGACTCTATCAAATCAAGAAATCTGCACACAATGTCAAGCAGCTTCCTCTTTCCCGTCGCCTCGTAATACGCCGCCGCAGCCTCCGCCATGTGCCCCGCACAGTACATCTCGTGACAATCGAGCAAATTCGTAAACTCATTGCCCTTGTCGCCCACAAGATAATATGTGTCAAGATAGCCGTCCTCGCGCTGTGCGCGCCCTATGAGGTCAATCACCTCGTCCGCGGTCTTTTCAAGCTCCTCGTTTTTTTCAATCGTCAGCGAATAGCTCACCGCCTCAAGCCACTTTGCGACGTCGCTGTCCTGGAATACATACCCGTGAAATTCTCCTTCTTCCTCGCCCGCCGCTATCTTAAAATTCTTTATCGCATGGCTCGGCTCTGTGTCCGGCACAAGGTCGTTTATCGCCTGCCATTGATAAGGAATTATCACATTTCTCGCAATATCCGTATATTTTCCCCAAAATTCATCCGTCACCTTCACGTTTTTGAGCGGTGCAAACTCATTTAACTCAATTCTCATCCTCTTTCGTCCTTTCGGCAAAAATTTTCATATGCAATTATATATTATTTCTTTTCTCATTGCAACACATTTTTGCACTGTTTATCACAATAAAACACATCACACCGCCCAGTATCCACTGCCGCACTGCCGTCTCCCACTCCTCCCCGCAACCCATACACACTTTTTCACAATTCGCATACTATGTAGTGTAGCACGCTACATATTTTAATATAGGAGGATTTATCATGGAAGAAAGTTCATCCAATTCTTTCGGATGCCGCGAAAAGGTGTGTATTCAGACAGATCAGATATATGATTCATGCAGAAGCAAGGAATGTATAGAATGCTTGCGGGTTTACCTGACGGAAACGGGGCAGGAGGTCGTTGACAGAGCCATCGACGTAAAATGCCGCCGCAGCGAAACGATATGGATTTTTGCCGACGTTGAGCAAATGCCGTTCAACCGCGGATATTACACGGTGGATTTAAATTATTTCTTTAAAATTACGCTCGATGTGTTCACCGGCGTTGCGCGCCCCGTGACGGTCGAGGGCTTGGCGGCGTTTAACAAAAAGGTCGTTCTGTTCGGCAGCGAAGGCAACGCCAAAATATTCGCCTCGCATTACAAGGAGGACAGCTTTGACCCGCAATTGTGGCAAAAAACCAACCTTCCGAAAGCCGTAGTCGAAGTAGTCGATCCGATTTGCTTGGGTGCAAAGCTTGCCGACAGGTGCGACAGCTGCAGCTTCTCAAACGACGAGGTGGATTTGGGCAACATTCCCGACTGCGTGAGGCGAGTTTTCGACGACCGTTTTATCGGGCAGAACGAGGCGAACAAGGCGATATTTGTCTCACTTGGGCTCTTTACAATTGTAAAGCTTGAAAGAAATGTGCAGCTTCTTATACCGGCTTACGACTTCTGCATACCCGAAAAGGAATGTGTTGCCTCGACGGTTGATGACCCGTGCAACATTTTTGAAAACATTTCATTCCCGATTGACGAATTTTTCCCGCCGAGACAGAGCGCGTTTGACACTGATTCAAATTCCGGCTGCGGATGCGGCTGAAAAATGCAAAAAATATTTGCCGCAGGCTGAACTGTCTGCGGCAATTGTCATACATATTTATTTCTTCTTCGTCAATTCATAGCTCATATCAATGAGCGTCCTCACCGTCTCATCCTCCGCGCTGCCGTCGAGCGCGACGGATAGCCAATGCTCCTTGTTCATGTGATACGCGGGATATATCCCCTTTTCCGCGCGAAAGGAATAGTTCAAAAGCGGACTGCACTTGACGTTCACAACGTCAATCACACCCTCACCCGAAAGCCCCAACGCTCTGCGCGGGATTTCCATTATCAGCGCAAACCACTTTTTGTTCCCACCGTGCCGAAACACAATGTACTTGGGGTATTTTTCCCACGGTGCCTCGGGCTTTACTCCGTAGGTGTCCGAAATGTATTTTTCCGCCTCCCCGCGCGTCATTTAAAGCATCCCTTTCAATTTTCACTCTTCAGCAAAAATTTGTGATATATTTTCTTTCCCTTTTTCACCGTAACTCCGCTTTTAAGGTCTTTTTCGCACATTTCAAATCCTATGTCCGAAACCTTTTCGCCCTCTATGCTTATGCCGCCCTGCTCGATAATTCTTCTCGCCTCACTGCGGCTTTTCGCCAAGCCACCCTTTATCAGCATGTCGACAATTCCTATCTTCCCATCGGTCAAGTCGTCGCCGCAGAGTACGCTTTCGGGCATGTCAGCGCTATTTCCTTCGCCCGAAAACAGCGCACGCGAAACTCTCTTTGCCTTTTCGGCTTCCTCTTTTCCGTGTACAAGCGTCGTCAATTCGTAAGCCAAAAGCTCCTTTTTCTCATTTATGCGCCCGTCATCCCATTTTTCTATCTCTTCGATTTCCTCAATCGGCAAAAACGTCAGCATACGCAGACACTTCATCACGTCCGCGTCGTCAATGTTTCGCCAATATTGATAAAATTCGTAAGGCGTCGTCTTTTCCGCGTCAAGCCACACCGCGCCCTTCGCGGTCTTGCCCATTTTGTTGCCCTCGCGGTTCAGCAGCAGCGTTATCGTCATGGCGTAAGCGTCCTGCCCCGTCTTTTTGCGGATAAGCTCCGTTCCCGCAAGCATGTTGCTCCATTGGTCGTCCCCGCCGAACTGCATATTGCAGCCGTAGTCGTTGTGCAGCTTCAAAAAGTCATAGGCCTGCATTATCATATAGTTAAATTCGAGAAAGCTCAGCCCTTTCTCCATTCTCTGCTTGTAGCACTCGGCTCTCAGCATATTGTTGACGGAAAAACAAGCCCCGACCTCGCGCAAAAGCTCAACGTAATTCAAATTGAGCAGCCAATCCGCATTGTTTACGACAATCGCCTTGTCCTCGCCGAAATCGATAAACCGCTCCATCTGCTTTTTAAAGCAGTCGCAATTGTGCTTTATGTCCTCCGCCTGCATCAATGTGCGCATATCTGTTCTTCCCGACGGATCGCCCACAAAGCCCGTGCCGCCGCCCAAGAGAACAATCGGCTTGTTTCCCGCCATTTGCAGCCTTTTCATCAGGCACAGCGCCATAAAATGCCCCACGTGGAGCGAATTCGCCGTAGGGTCAAAGCCTATGTAAAATCTCGCTCCGCCCCCGTTTATCAAATCTCTTATTTCCTTTTCATCGGTAACCTGCGCGATAAGCCCGCGCGCCTGCAGCTCCTCATAAATTTCCACGTTTCATTCCTCGCCTTGCAATTTGTTTTTTACAAGCATTATACCACATAAAATTGCAATAAAAAGACTCAGAATGTCACAAGTGTGTCATTGAAGATATTGTAAAATGTCCTGCGGGAGCGTCCGTTTTATCAGCGCCACCATCTCCGCCTTATCCTCTTTCATTCCGCCGCGCATCCACTCTATCACCATTGCCGTGCCGCCCGCCGCGGCTATTTTTATCGCAAACGCCATCTCCTTTGTGTCAACGTCCGCGTTTTTCTGCAACAGGTATTTTCGATATGTTTTCTCCGTCAGCTCAATGTCGTATTTTTCAAGGCAATTCGCATCGGCGCTGCTGTATGCGTGAATGAGCACCGCCGCCTTTTCCTCGCATATTGTCAAATATGTGCAAAGCGCGTCCTCCCACCTTTCGCCCTCGGCAATCTTGTCAAAGGACTGCGCGTAAAAATTCAGAAAATACGAATTGACCAAATCGTATTTATCGCGAAAATGCCGATAAAACGTCTTTCTCGCGACGCCCGAAAGGCGCACAATGTCGCTCACATATATTTTGTCCAAATCACTGCGCCGCAAAAGCTCCTCCAGCGCCGCCGTTATTTTTGTTTCCGCCGGTGTCATCGCCTCAGATCTCCGCAATGACCTCAACCTCAGCCAAAACGCCCTTGGGCAGCTCCTTCACCGCAACGCAGCTTCTTGCGGGCTTTGATGTGAAATATTTTCCGTAAATTTCGTTAAACGCCGCAAAATCGCCCATGTCCTTCAAAAAGCACGTCGTCTTGACAGCCTTTTCAAAGGACGACCCCGCAGCCTTTAAAACCTCGCCGAGGTTTTTCATTATCTGCTCCGTCTGCCCCTCAATCGTCTGCGCCTCCACATTTCCGCTTTCGGGATTTATCGCAATCTGCCCCGACGTAAACACAAATCCTCCGCACTTAACCGCCTGCGAATAAGGTCCAATCGCGTCCGGCGCACTCTTAGTATAAATCTTCTCCATAGTAATCTTTCCTTTCATTATTATAATAAATCATTTCCATTTGCCAAAATGAATTTGCTTTTCAAGCTCAGGATATTTTTGTTCCAATTCTTTTTCTTCGGGATCGGCGTAACCGATTCCGATAAATACAGGTATCATATATGTCGGCGGAACTTTCAGCCTTGCCTTCACTTTATCATGCTCTTCCTTTAACGGTATTCTCATAGAACAGGATAAACCCTCGGCTGCGGCTGCCAAAAATATGTTCTCCGCAACACACCAAATTGTCGAAAACGGATTTAACGCGGATGCGCTTTCACCGTTCAATTCCTTGCATTTAAATATGGGAATTATGACATAAGGAGCACTTTTGAGCATTGTAAATTGCCTCGGCAATGCATGAGCATACATTTTCTGTCCCAATGTAACAAGATACGGTCTCGGAATGTTCAAATATTTTTCAGCGTCAAATTTATCGGCAATTTTCTTTGCTTCCTCAAAAGCAAATTCTTTTTCCTCGTCCGTTCTTAAAACAATAAAACTCCAATTGCGATTGTGATTCCATGTCGGAGCTTTGTTTCCCGCTTCCAAAATTCTCTTTATCGCTTCAAATTCAACCTCTTTATTCAAAAATTCTCTTACCGTTCTTCTTTTCTCCACAGCTTCGTAAAATTCCATTTGCAGCCTCCAACAGTCCGCCTCATTATATTTTGCCTCGCTTTTATCTCCACGATAAACCGGAATTCATCCTTTCTCGTGAGAAGAAAAATATTGCCTTAATACGGACAAACTTTCTTCCCGTAAAACACCTGATGTAACTTTTGGTTTATGAAAGGAATTATCAAAAACGATTTTGCTGCAGTTGCATCCTTCATTG
>JAJQCX010000022.1 GCA_021202495.1 Clostridia bacterium
ATCATATAATAATGGGAATTGCAATAATTTTTTGAAAGGATGAGGTAAATTTGTTTTGGGTACTATATTCAAACAGAAGCGCCTGCGCGGATTTTTGTGCGGGCGTGATTTTCGGTTCAATTGAAAAGAGGGGCGATTGTCGCCCCTCGTGAAAACTTATTCGGTTTCCGATTCTTCCGCTTCTTCTTCGGCTAACATTTCCTGAAATTCGTCGGAATCTATCGTCGAGTTTACATACGCCGCGCGGTAAAAGCTCAGCGCTTCGCGGGTCGTTTTTTCCTGCTCTTTTGCCATAGCGACGGCGGATTCGGCTTTCCATTCGGAGTCCGCTTTTTCTATGCAGTCATAAGCTTTTTTGCGCAATGTTTCGCACTCCGCCAAAAGAGCGTCAACCCTTGCTAAGATTGCCTCGGGCGTTACATTTGTCGATTCATTCATATTACCGGATTTCATCCTTTCCGTATCGTTGGCGGAAAGCGTCGCGGCAAAACGGACAGCGTTTTCGCCGACATAATACGCCTTTCCGCTTTTAACCATGCCCCTTGCCCTTTTCGGGTAGGTTTCTCCGATTTTTTTGCCTGTTTCGTCAAGAACCGCAATGTTTTTTGTCATGGGTGTCATCCCCTCAGTTCCATAAGTATTTGCACATACCGTTTTTTGTTATGGGTGCCGTCCCCGGTGCATGGATGTATTATAGCATTATTTGAGAGGTTTGTCAATCTTAAGGCTGCCAAGAGATATTTTCTTTTATCACCTTTGCGGGGTTGCCGGCGACAAGGGCGCGCTTTGGAACGTCGTGCGTTACGACGCTGCCCGCCGCGACGACAGCGCCTTCGCCTATTGTGACGCCCTTTAAGATTGTGACGCCGCAGGCAATCCACACATGGTCTTCGATAACGACGGGCTTTATTTTTTCGGTGTCGGATTGAAATTTGTGATAGTCGCGGTCTAAAATGTTGCAGTCCCATGCGATATTAACGCCGTTTCCAATTTTTACGCTTTCGCCGGCGTGTATTTCGGTGCGGTCGCCGATGTAGCTTTTGTCGCCGATTTCAATCACGGCTTTTTTGTTTACTCCTGCGGCTGAAAGCTTTACGTCGCGGTGAAGAAAAACTCTGTCGCCCAAAGAGACCGCGCCGTTGGATTTCATAATTCTGACCCTTTTTTCGCAGCGCAGAAGGCTGCCGCATTTATCGGTTTTGAGGCGTTTGAACATTCCGCGCAGAACCGCGGCGATATTGTTAATCGTTTCAGACATGATAATTCTCCTTAAAAATCAAAGACGGAGATTGTTGAATTTCCGTCTTTGACAATTTGTTTTTTACCTGATGGATTTGTGAGAGGTGTGGCGGTCGAGCTCGTTTAACATCATTTCCGTCGGAGTGAAAAGCAGAACCGTCTTTTTGCCCTCGCGTTCAAAGAGCGCGAAATATGTCTTTTCGTCGTCCTTGTCGGTTGCGGCATTTATCGTTTCGTCCGCGCCCTCGATCATGCTCTTAAAATCCGCTCTGTTGTACGGTGCGCACGCGAGCATGTCCGAAATGAAGAAGTCGGCTACGCTCTTGCGTTTGTTGCCGCTTTTTAAAATTTCAACGGTCAGTCTTTGCGAAATTGTGTAAGCGTATTCGGCTTTGAAGGTGTTGAACATGAGATAGATTGCGCCGCCGCCGAGCGCGATGAATACACCCGCGATAAAGCCGACGAACGTCAGGATAAGAGAGCATACGACAATGTAAACGACAATCACCGCGATAAAGCTTGCGGTCTGCTTTGTGTCCCAATGCTTCGCCGCCACAAATTCTTTGCTTTTTTCATCCATAAAATTATTCCTTCCTTCTTTATTGAAGATTTACCCTTCTAAGATGTCGGCAATTCTGATGCTTGCTTTGCCGTCACCGTAGGGGTTTGACGCTTTGCTCATTCTTTCGTATTCCTCTTTGTCCTCCAAAAGCTGCTTGAAAGCGTCGTATATTGTTTCCTCATTCGTGCCGACGAGCTTGAGCGTTCCGGCAGCAATGCCCTCGGGGCGCTCGGTGGTGTCGCGCATAACAAGCACCGGCTTGCCGAGCGACGGCGCTTCCTCCTGAATGCCTCCGCTGTCGGTTAAAATGAGATAACTTCTCGCCAAAAAATTGTGAAAATCGAGCACGTCCAAAGGCTCTATTATGTGTATTCTCTCGTCTCCGTCAAGGATTTCGCGCGCCGCGGAGCGTACCTTGGGGTTCATGTGAATGGGATATATCGCCTTTACGTCGGGGTGTTCGTCAATGATGCGGCGGATTGCGCGGAACATGTTTTTCATTGGCTCGCCCAAATTTTCGCGCCTGTGCGCGGTTATCATGATGAGCTTTGAGCCCTCCGCCCATTTCAATTCCTCGTGGGTGTAATCCTCGCGCACGGTTATTTTGAGCGCGTCAATCGCGGTGTTGCCGGTGACAAAAATGCTCTCCGCGCTTTTTCCCTCACGCAGAAGATTTTCCTTTGCAAGCTCGGTCGGTGCGAAATTGTATTTCGCCACAATGCCGACCGCCTGACGGTTGAACTCTTCGGGGTAGGGGGAATAGATGTTATATGTCCGCAGTCCCGCTTCGACATGCCCCACGGGAATTTGCAGATAATAGCACGCAAGAGCGGTGACGAACGTTGTCGAGGTGTCGCCGTGAACCAGAACAACGTCGGGCTTTACCTCTTCTAAAACAGCTTTGACGGAGCTTAAAATATTTATAGTGATGTCAAAAAGCGTCTGCCCGTCCTTCATTATCGCCAAATCGTAATCCGGCACAACGTCGAACGCTTTTAAAACCGCGTCGAGCATTTCGCGGTGCTGACCGCTCACGCAGACGATTGTTTCAACGCTTTTGCGCTTTTTCAGCTCGCGCACAAGAGGGCACATTTTAATCGCCTCGGGTCTCGTCCCGAAAACAAGCATTATTTTTTTCATAACGCAACTCCCGCAAAGATAAAAATTAATGCATTATATCAATACTATACTATTTATACCACAAATTTCTTTGTATGTCCATCCCACGCGACCAGCGTGCCGCGGAGCGCTATTTCGCGCATCAGTGCGTCGGGGAAATTACTTTAAAGCCGCGGTTTATAATGCGGTCAGGCGGGTTGCTTTATCGAAAAGGCATATATTTTATCGGGAGGCATATAATTTATTATTTGATTTTCGAGGAGGCGGCGGGTGAATATTATCGGCATAAGTCCTTTTACGCCGCTTGCCTTTTTGACGGCGTTTTTTATGGGGTGTTTGGAAAAATACGCTCTTTTGTATGCACTTGTCTTTGCGCATGAGGTTGTTCATTTTTTGACGGCGTGGATTATGGGTGCGGGGAAAGGGAAAATACATCTTTTGCCGTGGGGGTGTATGCTTTCGCTCTCATCGCCTCCCGCGGGGATAAAGGGGGCTGTTATTTTTGCGTCGGGGCCGCTTTTTAACGCCGCTCTTTTTTTGTTGGGAATATTCAAAGCGGAAAACGCGGTTCTCGCGGCGTTTAATTTGCTGCCGATAAGACCGCTTGACGGGGGAATGATTGTGTCGTTACTGTTTCCGAAGGCAGCGTTTTGGGTGGGGCTTGTAAGCTGTGCGGCGCTCTTTGAGGCGTCTTTAATTTGGCATTTGCCGCCGCTTTTGCCGGTTGTGCTGCTTATACTGCTGTTTTCGGATAGGCTGTCGATTAACGGGAAAGTCAAGAGGAAAGCGCGGGAGATGATGGGGAAAGAGTGATTAAAGTGAAATTTTTATTGAAATGGGGCTGATAAAATTGTATAATAGATACAAACGAAGACGAAAGGGAAAAAATAATGCTTGATATAGATGAAATTTTGAAAAAAGTGCAGAAGCCCGCAGCTTACACGGGCGGGGAGATCAACAGCGTCGTCAAGGATAAGAATGCGGTTAAGATAAGATACGGGTTTTGTTTTCCCGACACTTATGAAGTCGGAATGAGCCATTTGGGGATAAAAATTCTTTACAATTGCTTAAATTCCCGCAAGGATACGTGGTGCGAGAGAGTGTTTGCGCCGTGGATTGACATGGAAAATGAAATGAGGCGGACGAATACGCCGCTTTTTGCTCTGGAAAGCCGCGAAAGCGTGCGGCATTTCGACTTTTTGGGATTTACGCTGCAATATGAAATGAGCTACACGAACGTTTTGAATATGCTTGATTTGGCGGGGGTGCCGCTGCGCTCGTGCGAGAGGGGAGAGGGCGATCCGTTTGTCAACGCGGGCGGACCGTGCGCGTATAACCCCGAGCCGCTGGCGGAAATATGCGACTTTTTCACGATGGGAGAGGGTGAAGAGGTCATTCATGAGCTGATGGACGCATATATCGAATGGCAGAACGAGGGCGGCAAGCGGATTGACTATTTGAAAAAGATTGCGAAAATTGAGGGAATTTACGTTCCGTGCCTTTACGACGTGGAATATAACGAGGACAAGACAATAAAGAGCTTTGCGCCGAACTGCGAAGAGGCAAAGCCGCGCGTGAGAAAGCGCATTATCGAAAAGCTGGACGAGGTTGTATTTCCCGAAAAATTCATCGTGCCTTACACCGGCATTGTGCACGACAGAATTTCGATTGAAATTTTCCGCGGATGCATACGCGGGTGCCGCTTTTGCCAGGCGGGAATGATTTACCGCCCTGTGAGGGAAAAGAGCAGCGAAAGACTTGCGAGCGATGCGGAAAAGCTGATAAAATCTACCGGATATGAGGAGCTGTCGCTCTGCTCACTTTCGACGAGCGACTACACGAAATTTCAGGAGCTTGCGGACAAGCTTTTGAAGATAACAGAGAAGGAAAAGATAGGTCTTTCGCTGCCGTCGCTCAGGGTGGACAATTTTTCGCTTGAGCTCATGGAAAAGGTGCAGAAGGTGAGAAAGAGCGGGCTGACATTTGCGCCCGAGGCGGGAACGCAGAGAATGCGCGACGTGATAAACAAGAATGTGACGGAGGACGATCTTCTAAAGAGCGCGTCGCTCGCGTTTTCGGGCGGGTGGAACACGATAAAGCTTTATTTCATGATAGGGCTGCCGTATGAAACGGACGAAGATGTGGAGGGCATTGCGCGCCTTTCGGAGGAGGTTGTGGAGACTTATTACGCGGTGACGGGCGGAAAAAAGAGACCGCCGAATGTGAACATAGGCGTTTCGAGCTTTGTGCCAAAGCCGTTCACGCCGTTTCAGTGGGCGGCGCAAAACGAGCGCGAAGAACTGCGCCGCAAGCAGAAGCTCTTAAAGAACGCAATACACAACAGGCATGTGAAATACAGCTATCATGAAAGCGACGTTTCCGTTTTGGAAGGGATTTTTGCGCGAGGCGACAGGCGGCTCAACGATGTGCTCATTCGCGCGCATGAGCTGGGCTGCAAATTCGATTCATGGAACGAGACGTTTTCGCCCGAAAAATGGCAGCAGGCTTTTGACGACTGCGGCGTTGATCCTTTCTTTTACACGCGCGAGCGGGATTATGGCGAGATTTTCCCGTGGGATTTTGTGGACATTGGCGTGACGAAGAGCTTTTTGCGCCGCGAGAACGAGAAAGCAAAAAAGGCGGAAACGACGCCGAACTGCCGCGAAAAATGCTCCGGCTGCGGGGCAAACAGGCTTTGCGAGGGAGGGATTTGCAGTGTCGGGACTTGATTTTTATGCGAGATACGAAAAAAAGGGCGTGGCAAAATATGTTTCCCATCTTGACATGGTGCGTATGTTTAACCGAGTGTTTCGCAGAGGCGGAATACCTATTGCGTATTCCGAGGGGTTTAACCCGCATCCGAAAATTTCGTTTGCGCTGCCGCTTCCGGTCTTCTTCGAGAGCGAATGCGAAATGTTAATATTTGCGCTTTCCGAACCCATGGAAACGGATGAGCTTTTGAAGCGGTTTAACGCCGTGTGCCCCGAAGGGCTCAAGGTGACGGGAGTTTTTGAGGGGAAAGCCAATGTTAAGGATTTGAGCTTTGCGAGGTATTTTGTAAAAGTAAACGCTCCGACGAGTGAGCAAATCGACGCCTTTTTAAAGCTTGACGAAATAGTCGTGCCGAAAAAGACGAAAAGCGGAATAAAGGACATGAATATAAAGAATGATATTAAGAGCATTTCGATTGCGGACGGCGGGCTTTTGACAGTCGTCGCCGCAGGGTCAAACGCGAACTTGAAGCCCGATGTTGTGATGAACGCGATGAACAAATATATCGAAGACTACGAGGGAAAGAGCGCGGAATATCTGCGGCTGGAGATACTCAATTCACAAATGGAGATAATATGAGGCGGTGCGAAAATGAGTAATATTATAGATGCAATTATCAATTTGGTTAACAACCCTGTTGTTGAATTGAAAAGTACGTATTCGGGGAGAAACCGGGCAAATAATATGGGCGATGCATTAGAGGAATATGTAAAGGATTTGTTTGCGGGAACATTTGCGTGCGAGGATGCGGCGGAGAGATTGGAAAAGATTTCGCGGACATTTTCATATTTGGGGAATACAAGCAATCCACCCGATGCAATGCTGCGCGGCGGTGATGCAATAGAGGTAAAAAAGATAGAATCCGACAATTCGGATTTGGCACTCAATTCCAGTCACCCTAAACATATTTTAAACGTGAATTCGGATATGATTTCAAATGCCTGCAAAACAGCGGAACAGTGGAGCAAGAAAGATATAATTTATATTGTGGGAATAGTTCATCAAAATCAGCTGCGGCATATGTGTATGGTTTACGGACTGGATTATTGTGCGTCAGAGCAAGTCTATGGGCGATTAAAACAGATTATCAGAGATGGAATTCAGCAAATTCCGTACATAGAATTAGCGCCTACTCATGAGTTGGGAAGGCTTAACCGCGTGGATCCACTGGGGATAACATATCTCAGAGTAAGGGGAATGTGGGGCATTGAAAATCCGTTTAAGGTATTCGAGTATGTCTATAGGCGGGATATGTCGAAAAAATTTAATTTTATGGCAATCATAAGAACAGACAAATATAATTCGTTTGGCAATGCTATTCAATTGGAACAGGTTGCGAGTGAAAACAGAAACCTCAAAATCAGTGACGTAAGAATTAAAGACCCGGATAATCCTGCTGTGCTGAACAATGCAAAGCTTATTACATATGTGATTTGAGGGAGTTTCAGATGAATATAATTAGTTTGTTCTCAGGGGCGGGAGGCTTAGACTTGGGCTTTGAAAAAGCCGGGTATAAAATAGTTGCCGCGAATGAATTTGATAAGACGATTTGGGCAACATATGAAAAAAATCATTCCGCCCCGTTGATTAAAGATGACATAAGGAACATTCCGAACAGTGCATTTCCGGATTGTGTTGACGGAATAATCGGAGGACCGCCGTGCCAAAGCTGGAGTGAGGCGGGAGCGCAAAGGGGAATTGAAGACGCAAGAGGAAAGCTGTTTTATGATTATATAAGAATATTAAATGATAAAAAGCCAAAATTCTTTTTAGCGGAAAATGTTTCGGGAATGCTTTCGGCACGTCATTCCGAAGCTGTGAATAACATTGTAAACATGTTTACGAGATGCGGCTACCGTGTGTCAATTACACTTGTAAATGCCGCGGATTACGGTGTTCCGCAAGACAGAAAACGCGTTTTTTATGTGGGTATTCGCAACGATATAAACGTAGACTTTCATTTTCCGGCACCGACAACTCCGAAAAAATATGAAAAAGCAACATTGCGGGACGCGATTTGGGATTTAAAGGACACCGCCGTACCGGCAATTCCGGGAAATAAAACAAACGGTACTCTCAAAATTCCAAACCATGAATATTTTGTGGGGAACTACTCAACTATTTTCATGAGCAGAAACAGAGTACGCGCATGGAACGAGCAGGGGTTTACGGTTCAAGCGACAGGCAGGCAGTGTCAACTTCATCCGAAAGCTCCGAAAATGCGATTTGTGGAGCAAAACAAACGCATTTTTGAACCCGGCAAAGAATATTTGTATCGCAGATTAACTGTCAGAGAATGTGCGAGGCTGCAAGGTTTTCCCGATGAATTTGAATTTATCTACAGCGATGTAGACGACGGATATAAGATGATAGGAAACGCCGTGCCGGTAGAGCTTGCGTATATTATCGCAGCTGAGATAAAAAAATGTTTCAACGAGAAATGATAAGGTGAAAGAATTATGACTGTGGAAGAATTGCGGGAAAAGATAAATTATTACGCGGAGCTTTATTATACGAAGGACGAGCCGGAGATTTCGGACTTTGAGTATGACGAGCTGATGCGGGAGTTAAAGAGGCTTGAGGCGGAGGATCCGTCTATCATCACGCCGGATTCGCCGACGCAGAGGGTCGGCGGGAGGATACTTGAAGGGTTTGAAGAGGTGCGCCATGTTGTGCGCATGGAGAGCTTAAACGACGTATTTTCAAAGGCGGAGGTCATCGATTTCGGGCGCAAGTGCGAGGAGGCAGTAGGTGCGGTTCAATATGTGACCGAGCTTAAAATTGACGGGCTGTCGGTATCGCTTGAATATGAAAACGGGGTTTTGGTGCGCGGGTCGACGCGCGGAGACGGCGACGTCGGCGAGGACGTGACGGAAAATATTAAGACAATACGCTCCGTGCCGCTCGTTTTGAAGGAAAAAATACCGTATCTTGAAGTGCGCGGCGAGGTATATATGCCGCACCGCTCGTTTGACGCGTTAAATCGAATACGCGAGGAAAACGAACAGCCGCCGTTTAAGAACCCGCGCAACGCGGCGGCGGGGGCGATAAGGCAGCTCGATTCGTCGGTTGCGGCGGAGCGTAGGCTTGACATTTTTGTTTTCAACGTGCAGCGAGCGGAGGGAATTGAATTTGAAACGCACAAGGAGTCGATAGATTTTTTGGGGCGAGTCGGGTTTAAAACAATCCCGATAAAAAAGGTGCATGAGACTATCGAAGAGGCGTTTGACGAGGTTTTGGAGATCGGAGAATCGCGCGGAGAGCTCGGCTTTGACATTGACGGCGCGGTGATAAAGGTGAATTCGCTTGCGGCGAGAGCGGCGCTCGGTTCGACGAGTAAGTTTCCGCGCTGGGCGGCGGCGTATAAATTTCCGCCCGAGCAGAAGGAAACAAAGCTGCGCGACATTGTTGTTCAAGTGGGACGAACCGGCGTTTTGACGCCGAACGCGATTTTTGACCCGATAAGGCTCGCGGGAACAAGCGTTTCGCGCGCGACGCTTCACAACATGGATTTTATAAAAGAAAGAGACATTAAGATAGGCGACGTGATTGTCGTGCAAAAGGCGGGGGAGATAATCCCCGAGGTTGTGAAGGCGCTGCCCGAAAAGCGGAGCGGCGGAGAAATCGAATTTGAAATGCCATTAGTTTGCCCCATTTGCGGCGCACCGGTCGTTCGCGAGGAGGGCGAGGCGGCGTATCGCTGCACGGGCGGCGAATGCCCGGCGCAGCTTGCGCGAAACGTGGTGCATTTTGCGTCAAAAGGCGCGATGGACATTGAGGGCGTGGGCCCCGCGTTGGTGGAGCGGCTGCTTGAAAAATCGCTCATTTCGTCGGCTGCGGATTTGTATTATTTAAAGCGTGAGGATATTATCCCGCTTGACAAAATGGGCGAAAAGAGCGCGGATAATCTGCTTGCCGCGATAGAAAAGTCGAAGGAAAACGATCTTTCGGCGCTCATTTACGCGCTTGGGATAAGAAACATCGGGCAAAAGGCGGGCAAGGACTTGGCAAAGCGGTTTAAGACGCTCGACAATTTAATCGCCGCTTCCGCGGAGGACATTGCGGCAGTTGAAAATTTCGCAATGATAAGCGCGGAGAGTGTGAAGAGCTTTTTTGCCGTGGAGCAGAATATGGACATTGTGGAAAAGCTGCGGCAAGCGGGCGTGAATTTCAATTCGATTGAAGATGATGCGGGAGACAAATTTGCGGGAATGACGTTCGTTTTGACAGGGACACTCCCGACATTAAAGCGCGACGAGGCAGCAAAAATAATTGAGCAAAACGGCGGCAAGGTGGCAGGCTCGGTCAGCAAAAAGACGAGCTTTGTCGTAGTCGGCGCGGACGCCGGCAGCAAGCTTGCCAAAGCGGAGGCATTGGGCATTGCGCTTTTGACGGAAGAAGAGTTTTTGAAAATGGCAGGTGAGGTAACGTGAAAAATAAGCGGCGCATCTCGCCCTTATTCGTCGCTTGAAGTATCTGTATACGTCGGCGCTCCTCATAAGGGCAATCTGCTTGCTTCTTTTCCACGTTACAATTTGTGCCGCCGCAGGGCGGCGGAATGGAGATTAATATGAGAGTCATCATAAAAATTCTGCGCGAGGCGAAAAAATACAGCCCGTTTATCCTTTTGACGGCGTTTGTGACGATTGTAAACAGCGTTCTGTCGCTTTATACGCCAAAACTTATTTCGAGCCTTGTAAACCTTGTGGCGAAAGACCCGGACGCGCTGACGCAGGAAGCGCCAAAGCTTGCGGGAACGTTTCTCGTTGTGGCGTTTTTTATCTTTGTGACGCAGGTGATAAAAACATATGCCGGGCATTATGCAGCGTGGCATTTTGTGGAGGATATGAGAGTTAAGCTCTATGACCACATTCAGCGGCTGTCGCTTTCGTTTTATTCCGACAAACAGACGGGGCAGCTCATGAGCCGCGTTGTGAACGACACGCTTTTAATGGAGCTCATCATTGCGCACAACATTCCCGATATTATCGCCTACACGGTGATGTTTTTCGGCGTTATAATAATGCTGCTTTCGATGAACGTGCGCCTTGCGCTTTATGCAATATTAACTCTGCCGCTCGTCGCGTTTTTCGTGTGGCTTTATGCGGTAAAGGTGCGGCCGCTCTTTAAGCAACGCCACCAAACCGTGGCGGAGCTCAACGGAATGCTGCAGGACGATTTTTCGGGGATTAAGGAAATACAAATTTTTAACAGGCTTGACCGCGAGCGCGACAGGGTTGCCGAAAAGACGGAGGAATTTACGTCGATAACGATGTCGGCTTTTAAAAAGAGCAGCGTTGTGCATCCGTTTATCGCTTTTTTAAACCAGCTCGGCACGGTCATTGTGATTGGCGCGGGCGGACTGATGGCGGCGCGAGGCGAGCTTGACCCGGGCGAAATCGTTGCGTTTTTGCTCTATCTTTCCTCTCTTTATTCGCCGATAAATTCGCTTGCGCGGTTAAATGAGGATTTGCAGGACGCGATTGCCGCGGGCGAGAGAATGTTCGACGTTCTTTCAATCGAAAGCGACGTGAAGGACAGGGAAGACGCGATTGAGATGGGGAGCAGGCAAGGCAACATTGAATTTAAAAACGTGTCGTTCTCATATAACGAGGGGACGGAGGTTCTGAAGGATTTTTCGCTTAAGATAAAGAGCGGCGAAACTGTGGCGCTTGTCGGCTCGACGGGCGTGGGCAAGACGACGATTGCGTCGCTTATCGCGCGGTTTTACGACCCGACCGAGGGCAAAATCGAACTTGACGGCGTGGATTTACGCGACATGAGCATAAAATCGCTCCACGACAATATCAGCATGGTTTTGCAGGATGTGTTCCTGTTCCACGGAACCGTGGAGGAAAACATTTTGTACGGCGCGGAGGGCGCGACGCACGAGGACGTTGTGCGCGCCGCGCGGGAATCGCACGCGGAGGAATTTATTTCCGAGCTTGAATACGGCTATGACACAATCGTCGGCGAGCGCGGCGTGCGCCTTTCGGGCGGGCAGAAGCAGCGCATTGCCATTGCCCGCGCCATTTTGCGCGATAAGCCCATTCTCATTTTGGACGAGGCGACGAGCGCGGTTGACAACAGAACCGAAAAGCTCATACATGAGGCAATTGACAAAATAATCGAAAACAGAACGACGATTATCATAGCTCACCGCCTTTCGACTGTGAGAAACGCCGATCGAATAATCGTGATTGAGGACGGCGGCGTGCGCGAAATGGGAACGCACGAGGAGCTGATGCAAAAGGGCGGTGCGTATAAAAAACTGTGCGAATCAGCACTTGCATAAAATGTATAATTCAGAATTTAGAATGTAAAATGACGGAATAAATTTAACAGAAGGAAAAAAGCCGCTTGCGGGTGGGTGAACCACGCAAGCGGCTTTTTTTCAATCAGGCATTTTCCCGACGTGCAGCGGATGGAGGTAATATGGGAAGAAAAGCAAAATCGGTGTTGCGATACGACAAAAGGTGCGTTATAATAAAAATGTCGGATTTGCCGACAAGGCAAGACTATAGGAAGCGCTGAGCGATTAACGCCTAACGGCTAAGCGCTTCCTTAATCGGCTTTTTAAACCGGGCGGTTATGCCGTGCTCCCATACGCCATTTTTAATGGAAAGGGGGTGATGGCTTATGACGATAGAAGCTATTATAATGTTGTTGATTATGATATTCTTAATAGTGTACGTCGTAAAAAAATAACGCCCCAGTCGCTAAACAGTAGGCGTTATTTTTACGAATACTAAGCGGCATAACCGTTTGAGGTCTTGCCTTTTTTCCTCTACCCTTATATATTATACAATGAAACGGAGCGGTTGTCAACCGCTTTTTTTATTTGCGTAAAAAACGCACACGGTTTCAATTACGCGGGACGATATTGCGGCGGGGCGGTAACCCGCAGGGGGGCAAAAATTGGCGGAGGAATGGCGGATTAGGTATATTTTGTGCGGCGGATTCGGCGGGGGATGACGCAAATTTGTTGCGAATGGTAAAAACAGGAACAAAAAAGAGCCTTAACAAAGGCGAAAATTCGGGGCTTGAAAAAACGGAAAGGCGTACCTTTTTGTTTCGTTAAAAAGCGCATTGATACTATTTTCAGTATAGCACGGAAGAATTTGAATTGCAAGTGTTTTTATACGATTTTTACAAAAAAATTAATGAAAGTTATGCTGTTTTACGCTATTTTTTTGTTTTTTCAATCCGAAAAAATCGACATTCAAAAAAACAAAAAGGTACAGGTTTCTGTTTCGAGGCGCGGGAGGCAATAAATTTGTGTTCGGCGGGTGCGAAAAGCGGTTTTGCGAGGGGGAGAAAACAATTCGCAAAGGCGGTTTTCGCA
>JAJQCX010000175.1 GCA_021202495.1 Clostridia bacterium
TTTCCTTCGAAATTTTCTTCGCTCAGCCTATTGACTTTTCACCATTGGACTCTCAAAAACTCAAGCGCTTCGCGGTAGGTGTTCAGCATGATGCAGTAGGCTTTGTTGCCGCGCTCCAATTCAGATAGAAGCTCGTCCGAATCCATCCAGCGGACGGCGGAGATTTCCTCCTTTTGAAAAGCGATGCTTTCGGCGGGGGCGTCATAATTTAAGGCGTAGACGCGGTAAACCTCGTGGTCGTTAAACGGTTTACCGTGAAAAACGTTGTTTTTGGTGACTATTTTTGTGAATAGATGCTTTGCCTCGCCGGCTGTTATATGGATGCCAAGCTCTTCCGAAAGCTCCTTTACGAGCGTTTCGTCAAACGTCTCGCCCGCCGAAACGTGCCCCGCGCAGGATGTGTCCCAGCATCCGGGAAAGCTGTCCTTATCGTCCGCGCGCTTTTGGAGAAGAATTTGCAGCCTGCCCGAAGCTACGCGGTAGACATAAATATGTACCGCCGCGTGAAGGATGCCCTTTTCGTGCGCTTCCGTGCGGGAAACGACTTCGCCTGTGGGAAAACCCGCCTCGTTATATACATCAAAAAATTCCATAATATTTAAAAATCTCCATTCCGCCGCCCTGAATCAGCACAGTTACTAAATACTCTCTTATCAACAGGGCAAGGAATGATAAGAGATTTTTGTGCGCATCGCCGTTTCCAAACCGAAGGTTTGGAAAATCTCGGCGGCGCATAGAATCCGCCGGAGGCTTAACGTGAAAGAAACTTTCACGTTATCTCTCGTGCAAAAAAGGCGCATTACACGCCTTTTTTAAATTGAATTTAGTTAGCCTTTGTTATTGTCCAGTGCGTGCCCGTTTCGGAATGGACGATCGAATCGCCGTCAATCGCAAGATAGAGCGAGGAATGAACGCTTTGAATGAGGTATGTTCCGTCGTCGTTCTTTTGGAGCATCCAGCACTGATTGGGATCGCCCGATGTTGCGTATGTAATAATGGGGTCGCCCGCCGTGGTGGAGTTATTCGCAACGTCAAGGCTCTTTTCAGTTGAAACATTTGTTATAATATACTGTCCGTATTCATCGGAGGAAAGAACCCACTTCTGCGCATCGGATGAATCCGAAGCGGAAACGGTGAGCGAATCCCCGCCCGTGAGGTAGGACGAGCCTGACGACAAGTAGTACTGCGTTTCAACCTTCGCGGTCGGCGTCGTTTCGACAATGAGCCATCTTTGAACAATGCTGTCGCGGGAAACGTTTTGCTTGATCATGCCGGCGGAGTCCTCAATGGGAAGCTTGGAGGAGCGAGCGTAGATTATTACATAATCACCGTCCTCAACCGCGGCAAACATCTGATTGTTCGCCGTGCCGGGAGTGTAGGTGATAATCTTCGCGCCGGCTGCGGTGGAATTGCCGTTAACGTCAAAATTCTTTTCGTTTGTCACTGACTGAATGTTATAGTAGCCCGAAACAGATGTTTCGACAAATTTGAACGCCTGATAGTCGTAGCTGTTATATTCCTCGGTCACAAGTCCGCTGTCGGTCACGGAGATGGCTTTGCCTGTTGCGGCGGAAATGATGGCATACGTTTTGTTTTCGTCAAACGATGTTACAAATGCGGGAGTTGTCAAAACCGCAGTGCGGTTTTCGTTATCCCACGAAACGTTTTTGTCGAACGCTTCGCCTATCGCGCGAATGGGAAGATAAGTCGTGCCGTCAAGCAAAATGGGGTCGACAACATCGCCGTTGACGTTTTTCGCCGTGAATTTGGAGCCGTTAATATAAATATTTATCGTTTCACCAAGCTCGGCATCGGTAACTCCGTTGATAAATACGCTCTGCGTGTCGCCGTCCCACTCAATTTCAACGCCGAGCGCCGTCGCGATTGCGCGGACGGGAAGGTAAGTCGTGCCGTCGATAAGAAGCGGGGAAACGCTGTTGCCGTTTGCGTCAACGCAGTCGACAACCTCGCCGTCAAGCGTGACGGAAACGTCTGACGCTGCAGCCGTAACCGTTGAAATGAGAATCGAAGTCGGCTCGTCCGCTCCGCCGATAATTTCATCCGCCGAAACCGGCAGCGACAAAAGCGCGAAAACAAGCGCAAACGCCGTTAAAATCGAAATAAACTTTTTCATTTGAAATCCTCCTGCAAACTTAATAAAACAATTATATAGCAAATAAGTTGTTTTGTCAAAATATTTTCACAAAAAATGAGAAAAAAGTATTGCAAAATTATGCGCAGGGGCGTATAATTATAAACGATTTTCTGAGAGAAGGGATTTTCGGCTATGATTAGAGTTGGAGTTTTGGGCGCGACGGGCTACGCGGGCGAGGAGCTTGTGCGAATTTTGTCGGGCAGAGACGATGTTAAGATCACAATGCTTGTTTCACATTCATATGTGGGGCAGAAGATGAGCGACGTATATTGCCATTTGAAGGGCATATGCGATATAGAGTGCGAGGATTTAGACGTTGAAAAGGCGGCGAGAGAGTGCGACGTTGTGTTCACGGCGCTGCCGCACGGGGCGAGCAAGGAGGTCATTCCCTCGCTTTACGACGCGGGATTGCGCGTTATCGACCTTTCGGGCGATTTTCGCTACAACGACGCGGCGGTCTATGAAAAATGGTACGGGCAGAAGCATTCAAACCCCGAGCTTTTGGAGGTTTCGGTTTACGGGCTTTGCGAGCTGCACCGCGATGAGATAAAAAATGCGCGGCTTATCGGAAACCCCGGCTGCTACACGACATGCTCCATTTTGGGAATGGCGCCGCTCGTGAAGGAGAAAAAGATTGATTTGCACTCAATCATCATCGACGCAAAAAGCGGCGTGAGCGGAGCGGGCAGAGGGCTTAATATAAATTATCACTTCTGCGAATGTACGGAAAACATTATGGCATACAAAGTCGGAACGCACAGGCACACGAGCGAGATTGAGCAGGAGCTCTCTCTTTTGGCGGGCGAGGAAATTGCGCTTTCGTTCACTCCGCATCTTGTGCCGATGAAGCGCGGCATTTTTGCGACGTGCTATGCGAATTTGACGGAGAAAATGACGACCGAAGACGCGGTTGAGCTTTACAAAAGCTTTTACGCGGACGAAAAATTCGTCAGAGTGTACGATGCGGGCAAGCTTCCCGAATCGAACCACGTTGCGGGGTCGAATTTTGTGGACATAGGCGTTGTTGTTGACGAAAGATTAAACAGAGTTGTCGTGATAAGCGCGATTGACAATTTGTTCAAGGGCGCGGCGGGGCAGGCCGTGCAGAACATGAACATAATGTTCGGGCTTGACGAAGGAAAAGGTATATCAAACGCGGGACTGTATTTATGAGGTGAGTAACATGGAATATAACTACACAAAGGAAGATTTGGCGAACATTCTCGTTACGGCGCTGCCGTATATTCAAAAGCTGGCGGGAAAGACTATCGTTATAAAATACGGCGGAAACGCAATGATAAACGAGGAGCTCAAAAACAGCGTTATCGAGGACATTACGCTTTTGAAATATATCGGCGCGAACCCTATCGTCGTACACGGCGGCGGTCCCGACATAACGGCGGCGTTAAAGAGCTATAATATAGAAAGCAAATTTATAAACGGCTTGCGCGTGACGGATGAGGAGACAATGCGCGTGGCGCAGATGGTGCTTGTCGGTAAGACGAACAAGGAAATTGTGTCGCTCATAGGCAAAAACGGCGGAAACGCAATAGGCATCTGCGGCATCGACGGAGCGTGCATAAAGTGCAGAAGAAAGACAACCGTCGTTGACGGCGAAAGGGTTGACATCGGCTTTGTCGGCGACATTGTGGACGTTGACGAAAAGGTGTTAAATCTCTTCTGCAAGGATAAATACATACCCGTTATCGCACCTATCGGCATGGACGAAGAAGGACATTCCTACAATATAAATGCAGACGACGTGGCGTCCTCCGTGGCGGCGGCAATGGGCGCGGAAAAGCTGATTTTTCTCACGGACATCGAGGGCGTGAAGGACAAGGACGGAAACGTCATTTTCGAAATGAGCAAGAAAAAGGTGAAGCAGCTCATTGCCGAGGGTATTATTTCCGGGGGAATGATACCGAAAGTAACAGGCTGCATGGAAGCGATAAGAGCGGGAGTGTCGAGAGTGCATATCATTGACGGCCGCGTGCCGCACTGCATTTTGCTCGAAATCTTCACCGATACAGGAATCGGTACAATGATAACGAACTGACAAGCGTGCCGCATGGCAGTGTGAAGTGTGGAGTGTGAAGTGTGGAATTATGGAATAAATTCCGCGGAGCGGAATTTAAATTGACGCGCCTGCGGGCGCAAGCGTGTAGTGCTGCGACGGATTTGCGCAGCGGTGCGGAAATGAGCGGCTGAATTGTTACAAAAAGGGGTGGCAGATGTGAACAAGACCAACGCCATGAGGCTTTTGGAGCAGGCGGGGATTGAATATGAAGTAAAAGAATACGAGGTCGACGAAAACGACCTTTCGGGCGAGAGTGTGGCAAAAAAGGTGGGGCTTGATCCCGACTGCGTTTTCAAGACGCTCGTGACGCGCGGTGAAAAGCGGGGAATTCTTGTTTTCTGCATACCTGTTACAACCGAGCTCGATTTAAAAAAGGCGGCGAAGGCTGTCGGCGACAAGAAGATTGAGCCTGTACATGTCAAGGAGCTTTTGGGGCTGACGGGATATATCCGCGGCGGCTGCAGCCCGATAGGCATGAAAAAGGCGTACCCGACATACATCGACGAAACGGGTGTGCTGTTTGACAAAATCTCCGTCAGCGCGGGCGTGAGAGGCGCACAGATAATCATAAACCCCGAAAAGCTCTGCGAATACGTCAAAGCGGAATTTGCGGATTTATCTCTATGAGGCGGCATTGCCGCCTTTTTTCTTTATTTTATCCCACACAAAAGCGGAGGAAATTCCTCCGCTCTTTTAATGCAATTTAATTTTTCAAGCTCTGTATCGGCGCGGGTATTCTTCCTCCGCGAGCGATAAATTCCGCACAAGATTCCTTGTGCAAATCCATCACCGGACACTCTCCCAAAAGTCCGCCGAACGTGACATAATCGCCCACCTTTTTGCCCTTCGCGGGGATTATTCTGACCGCCGTCGTCTTGGAATTTACCATGCCTATCGCAGCCTCGTCCGCGATAATGCCGGAAATCGTCGCGGCGTCCGTGTCGCCGGGCACGGCAATCATGTCAAGCCCGACCGAGCAAACGCACGTCATCGCCTCAAGCTTTTCAATGCTGAGGCAGCCGCACGCCGCCGCGTCTATCATACCCGCATCCTCACTCACGGGGATAAACGCGCCCGAAAGTCCGCCGACATAGCTTGACGCCATAACGCCGCCCTTTTTCACCGCGTCGTTTAAGAGCGCCAACGCCGCCGTCGTTCCGTGCGTTCCGCACCTCTCCAAGCCCATTTCCTCCAAAATGTGCGCCACACTGTCGCCGACAGCCGGCGTCGGCGCAAGCGACAAATCCACAATTCCGAACGGCACATTGAGCCTTTTTGACGCTTCTCCCGCCACAAGCTGACCCATTCGCGTTATCTTAAACGCCGTTTTCTTAATAGTGTCTGCGACAACGCCGAACGGCTCGCCCTTCACCTTTTCAAGCGCGCTCTTCACAACGCCCGGACCCGAAACGCCCACGTTTATGACGCATTCGCCCTCGCCCGTTCCATGGAACGCCCCCGCCATAAAGGGGTTGTCCTCAACAGCGTTTGAAAACACGACAAGCTTTGCGCACGCCAAGGCGTCAAGGTCTGCCGCCTTTTTGATTATTTTGCCCAGCTGCGCCACGGCGTCCATGTTTATGCCGGCTCTTGTCGACGCAACGTTCACCGAGGAGCACATTCTTTCCGTCTCGCTCAGCGCCTGGGGTATCGACTCCACGAATTCATAGTCGCTCTTTGTATACCCCTTCGCCACAAGCGCACTGTAACCTCCGATAAAGTTTACTCCGGTTGTATGAGCCGCGCGGTCGAGCGCCTTCGCGAACTCAACATAATGTCCGCACGGCGACGCAACGTGCGAAATCGGCGTCACCGAAATGCGCTTATTTATTATCGGAATCCCGTATTCCGCCTCAATGTCGCACCCCACCTCAACCAATCTTTCCGCGTATTTCGTTATCTTGTCGTAAACCTTGTCCGCCGCCTTTTTGTAGTCCGAATCGGCACAGTCGAGCAGCGAAATTCCCATCGTAATCGTTCTCACGTCAAGATGCTCGTCGTTTATCATGTTCAACGTTTCCATTATCTCCGCAGGATTTAACATTGCATTACCTCCATTTCAAAGCGACAATCTTATATTCTATGCATGGAATTGAACAGGTCTTCGTTTTGTATCGACACCTGCACCCCGATGCTCTTTCCGACCTCGGCAAGAGCGTTTTTCAGCTCGTCAAACCGTATGTCGCATTCTTTTGTGTCAACCATCGCCGTCATGACGAAAATATCACCCATAATAGTCTGCGAAATGTCGACAATGTTCACATTGTGCTCGTACAAAAGCCCGCTCACCTTTGCGATAATGCCGGTTTTATCCTTGCCCACAACAGTAATAATAGCTCTCGTTTATCACACTTCCTCTCAAAACCTCTGCTTTGCCGCTTCAAAAATCATCAGCGCCGCCGCAACCGAAGCGTTCAGCGAATTGACGTCTCCGCGCATCGGTATTTTTACCAAAAAGTCGCACTTTTCAGCCGCCAAGCGGCTTATTCCGTGATCCTCTCCTCCTATAACGAGCGCCACCGCGCCCTTAAAATCGGCGTCGTAAATGCTCTTTTCCGCCGCCGCGTCCGCGCCCGTCACCCAAACGCCCTCTTTTTTGAGCTCGTCTATCGTCGAGGCGATGTTGTTCACTCTCGCAACCGGCGTGAACGCCGCCGCTCCCGCCGACGCCTTCACAGCCGCCGCCGTCAGCGACACGCCGTCATGCTTCGCGATAATCACGCCATGCGCTCCCGCACAGTTTGCCGAGCGGATAACCGAGCCCAAATTGTGCGGGTCTTCAACTCTGTCGAGTATCACGAGGAACGGCGCTTCGCCCTTTTCTCTCGCAATCTCCAAAATGTCCTCAACGCTCTTGTATTCATAGGGCGGCACCCGCGCAATAACGCCCTGATGCGCGCCCGACGCGCTCATTTCGTCAAGCTTCTGCGCGCTCGTCTCAACAACTGCAATGCCTCTTTCCCGCGCCATCGCGAGCAGCTTCACAATGCTGCCCTTGTTTTCCCCGCGCTTGACATATATCTTGTCAATGGCCCTGCCGCTCTTTATCTCCGCCATAACGGCGTTTCTTCCCTCAATAAGGTCATTCGTCTCTCTTTCCAAGCTTAATTCCTCCAAACCTTGCAGGTATTTTTATAAACGACAGCGCCGCATTTATCACCGTGGCGAACAGCGCGCACACGATCGCGTTCAGCGCCTCGGCAACCGTTATGTTGAGTGCAATCCCGCCCAAGATACGCGCCGAAATCACGCACAGCAAAAGCAGCACAACATAGAGCAAATCGCCCGTGTCAAATTTTCTCCCCTCAAAGCGGACAAAATTAACTCTCACCGCCTCAAACGCCGCGTAATACGCGCAAAAGAGCGCCGCCGCGTCAAACAATCCGCCCGTCGCGTTCACAAGCCACAGCGCCGCAAGCGCCGCCACAAGACCGTGCAGCGCACAATTTGCCGCCGCCTTGCGTCCGCGCTCCGCCACATTTGTCCTCGCAAAAAGCGTCAGCACACTGAACGGCAAAAACGCGATAAAGAGATTTAACACCAAAATTCCGAGCGCGCTCGCCGGAAAGCTCTCCGCCGTGAACGCCGCAAAAATGAGCACAAGCGCCTGCGCCAGCCCGATTGAAACGGCGGACGACGACGCAACCGCCATGTTGCTGCGAAGATTTCGGCACTGCGCAATAACCTTCGACACCGCTTCAAGCGTAAGCCTCCTCATCGGCACGTCGTAATCGCCCTTGTCCTCCTTGCCGAATGAAAGATTTGCGCACATCGCAACCGACGGCGCAGCCATGTTGTCGCCCGCCACAGCCGTCACACAGCCGCTCTTTGAAAGCTCCGCCACAATCTTTGCCCTGTCGGAGGGCAGCGCGTGCGCAAAAACCTTGTGTGTCTTTATCGCTTCAAGCCTCTCTTCGCCGGGCATACCATCCAGCGCTCTGCAGCTCATACATTCCTTTTCGCTTTTCACAACGCCCGCCTTTTTCGCAAGCGCCGACGCCGTAAGCAGATGATCGCCCGTCACAACGTATGTATCGACAAAGTTATTTTTGAGCCTCTTCACCGATTCCGCCGCATTTGGCGCGATTATTTCGCGATAACCGAAAATACCCGCGAAAGTGAGCTCGTGTATCACGTCTTCAAGCCTTTCGGGCTTTTCGGTCAAATCGCGGAAAGACACCGTTCTCACCTTGAGCCCCTTTTCAGCCATATCTGAGCTCTTTCTTTCAAGCTCGCTCAAAAACGCCGGATCCATATCGGAAATTCCGCCCTCGCGCAAAATTTTTGTGCAGAACATCGGCACAATTTCAACCTCGCCCTTTACGATTAGCCTGTAGCCCGCCTCCGTCTTATGCAGCGACGCCATCAGCTTCTGCGCGTCGTCAAACGGCTTAAACATAACGCACTCGTTTTTCTCCAAAATGCCGCGCACGTCAAACCCCGCTTCAATCGCCGCGTTCACAGCCGCGCTGTCAAGGTCGCCTCCGTCCGCGCCCGTTTCGCCTATTTCGCAGTCGCTGCACATTGCCGCCAAGCACAGCGCCTCACTGTCCGCGATTTCCTTTTCCTCAAGCTTTATCTCGCTGTCGGTCAGCATTTTTCCCTTGTCGATAACAAGGCAATCCGCCGCGCCTATCGCGTACACCGCCTCGTCGTTTTCCGGGCTTGCCCCCATCTTTTTTATCGCCGCGGCGCATTTTTTCATGCCCGCCTCGCGCACAACGCCAATCGCGACCGGCAAAAAGCACACCGCCGCCGCGCATGCCGCGAGCAGTCCCGTCTTTGCCTCGCCCGTTCTTATCGACACAACGAGCATAACAACGCACGCCGAAAGGAGCGCCGCCAAAACAAGCATCTTCTCAATAGGTGAATTTTTCGCCGCGCCTCCGTGCGTGTTCAGTTTTTTCGATTTACTTTCCGTCAGCCTTCCGAGCGCCGTGTTGCTTCCCGTTTCGGTTATTGCCGCCTTTGCCCAACCGCACAAAACGTTTGAGCCGCAGTAAAGCATATTTTTGCACCGCGTCATATCGGCTTCCGTGTCCATCTTATCGCTTCTCTTTGTTATCGGCACCGAGCTTCGTCTGAAAATTGATTCGTCAACCTTCAAGTTTTCACATTCCAAAATTCGCGCGTCCGCCGGAACAACGTCGCCCTCGGAAAGTATGATAACGTCGCCCTTCACGAGCAGCGTCGGGTCGCTTTCCATCTCTTTTCCGTCGCGGATAATCCTCACAATGTCAGCTCTGCGCTCGTCAAACACAAGCGCCGCCCGCCGCCTTTCAAGGTCTTTAAAGAAGCTCACCGCGCCGTTCATCACAGCCATCAGGAAGAACAAAATCCACGCGATCACGCTTTCCGTGTTAAAAATGAGCGTCACAAATCCCAAAATCAAAAACGAAACTGTATATAAATTCTTAACCTGGGCTAAAATGAGAGAGGGAATACTTGCCGCATATGTTTTTTCCGGCATATTTCTTCCGTTTTCTATAAGACGGTCGTGCGCGGCGAAGGATGTTATCCCCTCTGCCGCGCTCGTACCAAGCTCTATTTCCGTCTCCCTTTCCGTCATCATCGAATAGTTCATGCCTCATCCCCCAGTTCTTACTCGCCGAGATGGAATTTATCGTGTATCGCCTTAACAGCCTTTTCGGCATATTCCTTTTCAATCAAAACGCTTATCTTAATCTCCGAGGTCGAAATCATCTGAATGTTTATCCCCGCGTTGTAAAGCGCTTCAAACATCGTCGCCGCAACGCCCGCGTTTGACGTCATTCCCGCGCCGATAATTGAAACCTTCGACACGTTTTCATAGTGGATTATCTCCGACGCTCCGATAATAGCGTTGTTTTCCTGAATTACCTTGAGCGCCCCGTCGAGATTGTCGAGATCAACCGTAAAGCTGATGTCCTTCTTTCCGTCGTGACCTATCGACTGTAAAATAACGTCCACGCTTATCTTGTGCTTTGCCAAAAGGCTGAACACCTGAAACGCCTTGCCCGGCGTATCCTCAACGTCGCAAAGCGAAATTCTCGCCACATTATTGTCGCGCGTAACTCCGCGCACCAGCATCTTCTCCATGTTGCTTTCCCCCTTAACTATTGTACCCGGCACTCTCTCCAAACTCGAAAGCACCTCAAGATTAACATTAAACTTCTTCGCGAGTTCCACGCTGCGGTTATGCAGCACGTTTGCACCCAAGCTTGCCATTTCAAGCATTTCGTCATAGCTTATCGAATCAAGCTTTCTCGCATCCTTCACAATGCGCGGGTCTGATGTAAATACGCCCGTCACGTCGGTATATATTTGGCACAGCTCCGCGCCCAGCGCCGCCGCAATCGCAACCGCCGTCGTGTCGCTGCCTCCGCGCCCGAGTGTCGTAATGTCGTCATACTTATTTATTCCCTGAAAGCCCGCCACAACGACAATGTTTCGTCTGTCCAGTTCTCTTCGTATTCTCTCGCCCGTCACGCGGTGTATTCTCGACTTTGAATAATTGCTGTCGGTTATTATTCCCGCCTGCCAGCCGGTCAGCGAAATCGCAGGTCTTCCGAGCTTTTGTATCGCCATCGCCAAAAGCGACATTGAAATCTGCTCTCCCGCCGAAAGGATAACGTCCATTTCTCTGCGAGACGCTCTTTCGTCAATCTCCTTCGCCTTTTCAATCAAATCGTCCGTCGTGTCGCCCTGCGCCGAAACAACAACCACAACCTCGTTTCCCTGGTCATACGTTTCAATGACGCGCCTTGCCACGTTGAACACCCTTTCGGCATTCGCAACGGACGAGCCGCCGAACTTCTGAACTATAAGTCCCATAAAATATCATTCCTTTACTTCGTATACTCTTATTTTGGAAGAAATGTCGATCTTCTCTCCCTTTTTCTCACATTCCGCCTCGCTCATTTCCTCCGTTATAAACGCGTCCGAGCAGCCCTCAATAAATTTCACACAGCCGAACGCCTCTTTTATCTCCTCCTCCGAGCTTTCACTTCTCATAAAATATTTATAACGCGTGTCCGCCGGGTCGATAAAAGTGTTTTCCCTTTCCTCTCCCCACGCAAACCGCGGATCAAACTCATTTCTTTTCGCAATGTGCATGATGTCGCCGACAATTGCGCTTGCCGTCGCGCTCTTTCCCGCGCCTCTGCCGTAGAGCATCACGTTTCCGACCATGTCGCCCGTAAACTGCACCGCGTTAAACACATCCTCAACTCCCGCAAGCGGGCATTCATAGGGCACAAGCATCGGGCACACTCTCGCAAAAACCTTGTCTCCCTCGATAAAGCTCGAACCCATAAGCTTTATCGCATAACCCGCCTTTGCCGCGCAGCTCACGTCCTCGGACGTTATTTTCGTTATCCCTTCCGCGGGTATCTTATTATCATCGATGTTGCTGCCGAACGCCAGCGCCGTCAAAATGGCAATCTTGCGCACCGTGTCCGTACCCTCAACGTCAGCCGCGGGGTTTTTCTCCGCATACCCAGACTCCTGCGCTTCTTTTAACGCCGCGTCAAACGAACGGTTTTCCTTAAACATCTTAGTCAGAATATAATTCGTCGTTCCGTTCAAAATTCCGCAAACAGCCTTTATCCTGTTTGCCGCAAGGCAGTTTACGAGCGGTCTTATAACCGGGATTCCTCCGCCTACCGCCGCCTCAAACATATACGCCGCGTTATGCTCCCTCGCAATCTCAAAAAGCTCCGTCCCCTTTGTCGAAACAAGCTCCTTGTTGCTCGTCACAACGCTCTTTCCCGCCATCAGCATCTTTTTCGTAAATTCATACGCAAACGTCACGCCGCCCATCGTCTCAACGACAATTTCAACCTCTTTATCTTCCGCGATAACGTTCGCATCCTTCACAAAAAGCTCCTTTTCGGGATGGTTTTCAAATTCTCTTATGTCCAAAATATATTTAATGTCGATTTCCTCGCCGAGCCTCTTTGCGATTACATCGGCGTTCTTCCTCAAAATTTCATAAACGCCGCTTCCCACGACTCCGTAACCCATAACAGCCGTTTTTATCATCGGTGTAATTCTCCTTTCGATTATCCTATTGATTCTATCCTATTGCTTCGCCACTATCTTGACGCTTCTCACGCCCGATATTTTGTTGAGCTCCGTGATAAGCCTATCCACGCCGACCGCCATAGCATCCGTCTTTATCGTAATGCTGACGCTCGCCACGCCGTCCGTCGGCACGCTCTGATTTATCGTCAGAACGCTGCAGTTCACAGAGGATATTATTCGCAAAATCTCCGAAAGAATCCCCTTCATGTCAACAACAACCGCCATCAGCGTCAGAACCCCGTGCATTTGGTTAAAGTCAAACACATGGTCCTTATATTTATAATATGCGCTTCTGCTTATATTTGTTTTTTCGACAGCCTCATTTATCGTCTTCACCTCGCCCGACTCCAAAAGCTGCTTTGCCGTCAGCACCTTTTTAAAAACATCGGGCACAACGCTCGCGTCCACAAGCATAAGCTCCGTCGGCTTATTCACTAATGTCCACCTCACAAACACATTTGTACTTGACTTTTTATATATTACTCCACCTTTCCCTTTTTGTCAACACCCATTCCGCCCAAAAACAAAAAATCTACGGTTCGGCGGCTGCGCCGCCGAACACGGGGACAACGTAGTCACGTTTTCCCCGTAAACCTCTTTCACATCGCGCGCTTACGCTTACGGGCGGCTACGCCGCCCTACCGCGA
>JAJQCX010000196.1 GCA_021202495.1 Clostridia bacterium
TTACTGTTTCATTACAAAACGTATTTAGAAATCATTCGTCCGATTTTTCCGATGTCAACATTGCCTTTGAACTCAAACTTTGCCGTAAAAGTATTGGAAAACATAATAAACAACTCCGAATCGGGAATTAATTCCGCAAATCCCGGAGTTTGTACGGAAAAATATTGAATTTTTGAATAGGGCATGGTAGCGAATGACTTTCGTGTCCCTGTAATTCCCTGAACATCAATAGATGTAATTCTTTTGTTTGTAAAAACAAGCTGATCCCTAACAGTTTGGAATGCCATTTCTATAGTTTCTCCGTCAATAAGCAATCCGCTAACTTCATTTCTCACAGTTTCAATGCCAATCGGCTTTAAATTCCATGCCGAATCCTTATTAAAATTGACTGCCACCTTTTATCCTCCATACATTAAAGCTTGCATTTATTACTCCCACTCGACTCATGAGTAATTTATCGTATTGCTTTTTGAAGCTTTTTCGTGATTTTATTTTTTGAATTTTACGATTCTTGCTGTCGAGATTTTGTTTGCGGGAATTTTTGTACTCAAAGTGTACTCACTAAGTCATTAAACATGGACTTGTAAAAATTTTAAATTCGAACTATTGCAGTATCCTACTTAGTGCTTCAGCTATTCTTTTTGCATCATCAACAGAGTTGTTCTTTCCGAAAGAGATTCTTATAGTTCCTTTTGCATATCTTTCATCAAGTCCGATAGCTTGCAAAACGTGTGAAATCCGTGTGTTTTTACTATCACAAGCAGAGCCGGTTGAAACGCAGATTCCCAGCAAATCCAATCTATGCAGAAGCGCTTCACCGTCATGATCTGGGAACGATAGGCTGATAATTCCGGGCATATGCAACTTGGCTCCGTTGCGTATAAAATTTAAATTTTTCTCCTGCAAAGCGGCGAAAAATTCATCTTCAATAACTGTCAAATGGCTGATATTATTGTCTATGATTGCTGTATTTTCTTTCAACGCATATGCCATGCCCACAATTGAAGCAATATTTTCCGTGCCTGCTCGCATTCCAAATTCCTGTGCGCCTCCATCAAGATATGAAGCAAGTTTTGTACCTTTCTTTATGTACAAAAATCCTATTCCCTTAGGGCCGTTAAACTTATGTGCCGATGCAGAAAGCATATCAATGCCCAGCTCTTTTACATTCAAATGCACATGACCGACAGCTTGAACGGCATCCGTGTGGAATAACGCCCCGCGCTCATGCGCAATTGCACACAACTCCGAAATCGGCTCAATAGTTCCGATTTCGTTATTTGCATACATTACTGATACCAGTTTTGTATTTCCGTTGATGCGCTCTTTGAGCGTATCAGGTTTGACAACGCCTTGCATATCTACAGGTAAATAAGTAACCGAACATCCCATTCTTTCCACGGTGCGACACGCACGAAGAATGGCGTGATGTTCAATTTGAGTGGTGACGACTTTCTGTTCTTTTCCGCATTCCATAAGCCCTTTGATTGCCCAATTGCCGCTTTCCGTACCGCCCGAAGTAAAGAAAATTTCCTCAGAATTTGCGCCTATACAATTGGCAATAATTTCTCGTGATTCTTTCAACGCTTTTTTCGCGCTTCGCGCAAAACTATATGGCTGTGAAGCGTTTGAATATTCGTCTAACAGATACGGCGTCATAGCTTCAAAAGCATTGATATCCAATTGGGTGGTAGCGGCGTTATCAGCATAAACAAACTGCTTCACAAACTCACCTCACATAAAAAGCTTGCAGCCTTCTTCTTTGAATTCTTCAATTTTTGCAAGTAATTCTTCCTCAGTAACTTCAAGATATTCCGCTAAGCACGGCAAACAATAAAAAAGTCTTGTGTTTTTATCGATTATCTTTTTTGTAATGCCTATTTCATCTTTTGTCAGTGGAGTTTTTCCACACACATAGCATTTCTTTAATTCCATGTCAATCTATGCCGTAAATCTTAAAGTGCGGCAAATCCTTTCCGGCATACTCCACATCAAGCAAGCCTAGTTGATATTTAATTGTATCTCGCATCTTTCGTGCGCGATCAAAACAGTATCTTTTGAATTCTCGTGGCGTTATATCATCAACGTGGCGAACATTCGGAAAGAGCAATTTCAAATACGCGGTTGCAATTCGCTTCACTGCTTCAGTGTCACGAGTATCAGCTTCGTCAGGAACAATAATATATTCATCTACAATGCTCCTGTAGGTCATATCACTGCGAAGTTCATGCATAATTGAACAGAAGTATTCGGAATTTAATGCCCATCCATTGACTTTCAAATCATCTTTCATGCGCGGAATATTCCATCCTTTGATGAATCCATGAAATCTTTCAATTAAGGCAGACTCATGAAAAACAACAGGCAGCTCAGTAAACATATTTTTGTATCCGTCCGCATCCATAATTTCCTTACGGATGTTGCCGCAAAGAACTATACCGGCATCTGCAGTTCCTTTGTAGTCTCCTACTGTAAATGACCCCTGCTCCATATATCCTTTCAATGCAGCCCGCATCTCGTCCGTGTCTGTAAATGAAATCGTTTGTACTTCATCCAACGTAACGAAATCACAACCTGCAATCAATCCTTCACGGCGTTTTGTCTGATCATAGAACATCTTGGCACGGCTCATGACACCGCCGCTGGAAAGCCACCCATATCGGCTGACATTTCCAAAAAGATACGACTTTCCGGTGCCCTTTGGTGCAAGTTCAATCAAATTCAATCGTTTTTCCACAAACGGAAGCAGTCGGGTAATCATAGTAAGTTTTTCTTCTTCGGTTTTGTAACCTGCAGCATTATAATCTACAGCTCCGAGAATGACATCTATCCACTCATCTATAGTGAATTCTTTACGAGCATCCTTATAGTCTTCAAGGTTGATCTCATATGGGCAAAAATTTTTAAATGAAACAAGCTTGATTTTTCCATCTTTAGAATTCTTTGCCTTAGAATGTTTCCTTTCATATTCGAAGGTAAAGTCAAAATCATCCTGTGAACGATATCCTAACTCCACCATTCCCCATATGTCTCGTCCTTTTATCAGGTCATCCTTGCACGAATCCCATACATCGCTTTCAATAATCGTTTCTTTAAAACCCAGTCCGAAGTCCGGTAAAGCAAAAGAAACCTCACCTGTTTTGATGTTGATTTCCACAGATATTTTTGCAAGGAATTTCACAATCTTGCCTTCAATGATAATATCATTCTTTATTGCATTCCAATCTTCTTTTTTCGGAATAAATTTCTTTACAAATCTGGCGAGATCGTCTTTATCGAATTCACCTTCATCATCTTCAAACTTTTTTAAGAGCCAATCGCGCATAAAAGCCGGAAGGCTCAGCGTAGAGAAGAAGTTTGTTTTCTTCAAATCTTTATAAACGACCATCTCATCAAAATTGTCCCTTAGTTTTTCAGAAAATTCCATAATCAGCCTCCTCAGAACTCATCACCAAAGTTAAACTCATCTGCAAATGAAGCAAGTTTACCCTTTACCTTGAAAGAAACACTTCCAATTAAATCTTCACCGTCATAAACTTCCGCCGTATACGGTTTCGTCTTTGCACGCTTAATATCCTTCATCTCAAATGTATAATGTGCCTCATCTGTCGATTTCCCCGAATATGTTTTATCCTCAATCACAAGACTGATGTTATTCGGATATTCCACATCTGAAATGTATAAGTTCAAAGTAACACCATTATGTCGATCCGCAGTAATATCATCAGGATTAATAACTATGATTTGAGCACCTGTTTGCTTTTTAAGTGTCAGTGTAATTACCGGTACAACAATTTCTTCCAAACTGGCTCCTCCATGAACTTCTACATTGCCGGGACGACTCCCGCGAAATCTGCCATAATCAGAGAGAATGATAAAGTTATTCTCCTCAACCTTATAAGGAACATCACACCCTTCAAAGGTTTTACAGCAACGCCCCGAATGTTCCCCTTTCGTGTCGGTTTCATACGGAACTTCCTGTTTTTTTATAACTGCCAATCTGGAAGCTCCGTGATCGCTTGCAATAATAAACGATTTGCAATTATGCATACCAAGCTCCATCGCTGCTGTATTCATTGCTTTTTCGATTACTTCAAGCTCTGCCGGAATATGAATCGGATCTTCATCATCCGTAAAAAAATAGCCGCCCTTATCCTTATGCTTGATATTATCAAGCCGTTCCTCTTTGTATTTTTTACCGCCTGTCCACTGATCATAGAATTGTTTGTTTATTGTTGTGATTGTCGGCAAATCAGAGCGAACGATATCTACGTGAATTGATAATCCTTTTTTCTTTGCAAGTGTGGAAATGTAAGAAAGATACTCAACCCCAAGTGCATCAATCCAATATAAGTAAGCATTGCTCTTGTCTTCTACGGCATTAATTGCATTATCCCTTGTAGGAAGTTGAGCATATGAAACATCAGAAGCATACTTCTCTACAAGTTTTATAAAATCGTCTGAAATGTAATTTAAAATCTTTTGCTGTTTATACAAATCAAAATATTCTGTCAGCTCATTTGCAAGTGTAGAACAATCAAATGTGTATTTTTTTAAATATGCATCAAGCGCAGGATATACATAAGATATCGCTTCGCTAAATCCATTTCGAGTCAGCCATTTAACAACTGTCTTCTTTTCCAGAAGAGTATTATCGGTCAAGCGGTAAATGCTTTCCTTTTCGTTGACACCATTTACCCTCACGAATATAGCAATATCCTCCTCCGGAAAATCTTTAAGTAATTTTTTTCTTTCATCATACAGTTGTTTAAAATTCCGGTCTTCATGAGAAAATTCAGTAATTTTCACAATCAGATTGGTTTTAAACTCCTTGAATCTTCGGGTTCCTTCAATTACAAGTTTAAAGTATGAATTATGCAATTGATTCACATTTAACTTGAAATATAAAAATACAAGCCAATTTTTATATTCCATGCCTGAAACGGCTAAACATAAATCATCAACAATTCTTTCATCAATGCCGTTCTTGTTAAACACAGCCGAGATATCTTTGCCGCATTTGTTCAAATCGTTCAATAACCGCTGCCATTGTTCTTCTGTTCCAAGGTCTCTGTCAACCGTAAAATTTTTAACTATATGATTTACAACAGAATATGCTCCGGAAAGAACAGATAAGGGGAAGATGGTATTATTAAGAATCAGTGCAGTACTTGCATATATATTTCCACAATTGCCGTCTTCCAGTGTTTGCAATAAAGATTTCATGCCCGGATTAGCAACCATTCCGACATCCTCAGGCATATTTGTAATTGATATGTTCGTTGCAGAGTCGGCGCAAATATATGCTCTCTGCTGACTTTTCATTTTGTTATCGTTATGAATAATTTTTGTTGCTTGGGCTGAGACACCACGCAGCAAAAGAATAACCCTTGCATTTCCAATTGTAGTATTCTTCAATCTTTGGAGTTCCTTATCTGCAATGGTATCCCCTCTGAGCGCAAGATACTCACCAAGTCCTACAACAACAAATTTATTATCTCGATAGTCCACATCAGAAGTTCTAAAATAGTCCACCATATCATCCACACTTGGGAATTTATCATCTTTATGGCAGAAATCACTCATTCTTACAACAGAAACTCCCGCTTGCTTCAATTCATCCAACACAACATGGTAATCTGTATCACCGACAACATAGAAAAATGGCAGCCCTTTTGCGGAGCTTATGTAATTTTGGACTTCGCGGCAAAGCATAGCCTATTCCTCCTCGTTAATGATGATTTTCATGCCCAGCCCCATGTCTTTTCTGACAATGGTAGTCAACCATTGTTTCAACTCAGTATCATCCTTGCTTTCGATTATTTTTACAACTTTATCGCTGCCACCCGCGTTATATTCGGCAGTTGCCATATCCGAAATTTTACTTCTGATAGAAGGGTTGTCATTCCATTCATAGGCACTGATTCCGGTGCTTTCAAGCGCATCTCTCACTGCGTTAATATCGGAAAGCAAGCTTGAATATTCTCCTATAACGCACTTTACAAAGCACTTATTACGATAATCGGCAGAAGTAATAGCATCAAAAAAATCTGCTTTTTGAATAAATTCCAATGCACTTCTAATATCCGATTCACTTTGCGCGCCATTATTAAGTACTGCAAAAGCCTTCTTTGCGTCAACATATTGTTCCGAATTTACACAGCACAAAATCGGTATTCGGTATTTCTCAGACCATAACCTGGGATTTTTACTTCCTTCGGTCTTATCTTTCCACAGTTTATAAAGCTGTGCTTTAACCTGATTCTTTCTATAATTTTCTGCAGCTTTTTTACGCTGGCGTTACTTGCCGTTGTAGAATCTGTAAACATGCTATATGTAATGGAATTTTTAATTTCCTCGCATTCCGTTTCGGTAAAGCCTTCCAAATATGGCGCGTATACATCCATAAACACTGCCAGAGGATTGTCTAAAATCTCTTTAACGTCAGAAACGTGATTTGTCAGCTCATTAAGAAACGATTTCATATGATCCGGGAGCATATCCTCATAATTTACAATGCGAAGCAAATAAGCGAAAAGCTTACTCAGTGCGGGTTTCTTTGCTTTGATTGCTTCACAAGAAAAGCCAATAAACTTCAATGTTTCACGCCATTCCTTAAATGCTTCATCCTTGGAATGAGCATTGACATTCAAAAGAATATTCGTAGTCTTCACAACATCATATTCCGTTATTAGCTTTCGAATTTCATCCTCCCCCGTAGTTTCATTCCACAGAGCGGAATACTCAACATCGAACAAATGCTTAATATCCGTCATAACAGAATCTTCAGCGCCGATTTCTTTAGCAAGCTTCAGGAGTTTACCGTCCTCAAATCGTTGGAGAAATTTGTACATTCCCTGTTTACAATTGTCTAACGTAAGTAACTCTTTCAGATTTTTAGCGGATGTCTTACGAACAAGTGCGATATTACCTATTTCATTAGCCACGTCATGCGCCGCATTGCCCTCACTCTGTACAAGCTTAATGTAGAGTTGAACCATGTCAAACACGCCTGTAGTGTCCATATCCTCCAAACACCAAACCGGGTAGGATAAGGTTCTCATTTTTGAAAGAACAATCGCTCCCGCCCGCTGCGGAGAAGTGCAGATGTTTGCGGTAATATTCCATGCATCTTCCGTAATCTCATAAAATGCTCTTTCCGCATCGGTTAAACTTACAATATAGGTTGGCTTGGGATTTTTCCCAATGTAGTTTCCTATCATTTCAGCCAATTTGTCGGGTGTCATAGAATCCCTATGTCCCTCTGCATCCATGTAACGATACGGATCCGAACTGTAATCTTTCAGTAAGAATCCGGTGATAAATGCTGAAAGATTACAAGGAGAAAAACCATATTCACTTTCCAAGCAGTCGTAAATTTCACCGATTGAAATCTTGCCGCTGTTATTAAATGCATCCACTATCATCTTATTGACAGACCTCTTTATAATAACGATACTTTCATTTGCAATAGATTCATCATTCCAATATTCTTTTTTGCCCCAAAACTTGCCTAAAACCGATTTTTCACATCCGGAAATTACGCCCTTGATTTCAGCCACTCCCATTCCATGTTTTGCAACAGATTTTGTTACATTAGTGAGCTTAAGCTGAGATTCAACTAATCCCTTTGTAAAATCTTGTACATAATGGAATCGATTTAAAACAATCGTTTGCAAAGCGGAATGAACCGCATCAACATTTGGAGCATGTTCGCCGTCCTGTTTTTTATAAGTGAAAACAATGAAGTGTCCATTATGAATGCGATTTTTCCAGTCCAGTTCCAAAACCTCTTTAGCCTTTTGTGCATTATTTTTTGCCTGCTCATTATTGTTCCCTGCATAGTACATTGACATGGCGGCGTAATCCACATATTGTTCAAAAGCTTCTAATCCCAGCGGCATAGACAACGCGTCAATAACAACAATGTTCTTATATTCCTCATTTTTAATTGTATCCTTGATTATTGTTCGAAAGCGCAACGCTTCTTCATCTGTCTTTGCCAATGCAAAAACAGCATAGAAACGCCAATCTATATCCCTGTGCTTCAGTGAATCCATAGTTTTCTTAAAATCAGATATGGTTACGATCGGCAATTTACCACTTTCAAAATCCAATGCGTAGCGAAGCTTTAATGAAGGCGGCAAATTGAGCGCTTTCGCAACAGCAGTGCCTTCTGAAACAAGTTTTGCGGTTGTCCCATTTTCACGAATGTCTTTTTTAAACTTATCAATCTTCGCGCCATCTCCTGCAAGTACAGCTGCAGCATATACCTTTTGACCGTTCGCGATAGGATTTTCAATCAATATCTCTTTATCTTTAAGCACCTTTGCCGTGCTTTTGCAGGAATTTTCCAAGTAGCCTGCATCTCCCTCAAAAGCATAACTGAGATTTTGATCTGTCGGCTTTAAAATCTGCAGCCCGCCTCCAAGCCGTTGGTCAATAGCTTGCATAATCAAAATTGTTTTCAAAACTATTTCTTCTTTTTCAGTCAACTGCGTTTGCTGAGGGAAGGTGTCCAAAATAAGCTTAATGTCATGAGAGAGATATTCACTGCCCTTCTCATAAAAGAAGTCCCACAGCATATCTATGGTAAGAAATGCTCTGTCGGAAAGCGGACCTGTATTCTGTATAAACCATTGGAATGCTTTTGCATCCAAATCTTTGGGCGTTTTAATAAAGTCAAACATACTGCGTTGATTATATTGAAACGCAGATGCTATATTCTTCAAAACAAGTGCCGCCATCGGATGAACAGGCAAAATATCCCTCATCACATTTTCTTCGGTGATTTTTACTGCTTTCATTACGGCATTACGAGCATTTGCCACATTAGCATTTAAATCTTTCGTCATCTGTTCCCAGCGTGATTTTGCCGCAGGCTTTACGCTAAGCGCTTGACCGATAAGGTCAAAGGCAATGTTGTCCGGTAATGTAATTTCCACTTTATCAAAACGCTGCTGTACAACAGTCCACGGATTGGTTTTCTCCCCAACGTCGTACTCCTTTGCAATAGATGACAGCGGATGCGTAACAATTATAAAATAGAACGGCTTTTCTTGACAAATTGAAACAATCTTTTGAAATTCACCCAGTGATGTGCTGTTTTGGCGAAAATAGTCGCTAAATTCATCCCAAATGAGAACAATCTTTGTGTCATTTTTATCAATTACATCAACAATCCAATCCCGAAGAGAATCTGCAGTAAGGTCAAGCGCTGTAATGCCTTCTTCTGCAGCAAGACTGAAAATGTTATCCATAAGAGATGAAACATCACTGCTTTTTCGCAGTGTGTTGATAATATCATCAGCAGTTGATTGAGAGAATGTAGACATCCACTTTGGCTTTTTAAGCAATGAGTCCATAAACTGCTTGTGAATTGGATCTTCCAACCAAGCAATAGCACTTTCTTTCAGCGAATTTTCGCCTTTGTAGGGAACATCATGTGCGTCCAATGCATCCTTAATGCTTTCCTGCACCGCCAAGAAAAGTTGCTGCGGCGTGGTAATGCTTCCGGATGCGTAGCGATATGCCGTCACAATTCCCCGAGACTTGTGTCCTATAAATTTATTTAACAGTGCAGTATTTTTTCTTAGTGGTTCAAATTTATCCCAATAGGCTCTAACCTCATTTTCAGGCACTTCCAGCAATTTCTTGAGCGTATAGGCACATTGGGATTTACCGGTTCCATAAGCGCCGTGAATCCACAGAGAGCGATTTGTATTTCCGCCCAACATTTTTTCCGTCCGATCGAGCAGTTCAATAAAGGTTTTATGCGGATAAGTAGTATCCCACGCTGCACCGCTGTTAATGGCAGATTCATCTATGCATGGAAAATACTTTTCATCAACATTAAAATATTCACAGTATTTCATATTTTGTTCTGCCATTTTACAATTCCTCCTTAAATAAGTTCAATACATCTTCATCTGTCTTATCTCGCAATGTTATTGTTTGTAAATCGTTTGTAAAAGTAGCATTTATAAATTCAGGATACGCAGCGGACAAACCCAATAAAATAGATTTTAATTCTTCCTCATCATATAATCCAAAGATGCGCACCGGACTGACGGCACCTCGCTCCACTGTCTCATCATAGAGATAAGAAAAGCGAAATTCATTGCCGTGATTTTTAAGATTGCACTTTTCAGCAAATTTATATAATGCATAGAGCATAACACGGTTATCACTAATGGAACATTTTGTACGTACCATTTCATTTTCATCAGTCACATAGCCAAAATTTAAAACGGTTCCAAATGGTGTTTCTACAATACGCTTATATGCCTTAGCAATAGACTTTGCATCTTTAGGCTTGACATCAAGTGAAATGAGCCTTTCCTCAATTTGTTGACGCTCATAAAAATGGTTAATATCCATACTGTTGATATACCAAGCAATTTGCGGATTTTCCATTGCGAGATTAACCAATATAAGCCCGAGCGATGTATCCGTTTCCCATCCAAGATTACTTATCAGTTCAGCAAAATCAGTAAAATGATTTTTTTCGTTCAAGCCGGCATCTCTTAAAAACCTTCTGAACATATCATACATCATGGGACCAAGCGTATGCTTTGTGAAGAAATCCTCCTTTAATTCAAAAAATGAAACTAACCATTCAGTCTTTGGCGCATGATCAGCGAACGAATTTAAGCTTTTCATGCTTTTTCCTCCTCCTTGTGGATGACGAAGCGAATGAAACAACAGACATCCGCTTTCAATCATATAACATTGATAGCAATGCAAACAATTTGTTATGCTAAGTTTTCCATTAGTGAATTTAATACAGCCGTTTCTGCAATTTGTTTCGCAAACCCTGCAACCTGAACAGTACGCTGCCTTGCGAAAAACTTGCTTAAATAACCTCGAAAATTTGGGCTTTTCTGCAGATATTCTTTCGGGCAAAGAAACTATATACCCTTGCTCATTATTCTCTACCTGAAACGCGATTTCCTCTCCTTCATAATTCACTGTGTAATTACTGCCGGATTGTGTAATCAATCCTATTGTTTTTATCCATTCTTTCCAATCTTGTTTTGGGCTTTTAACGTTTATCGTAATAAAGCCATTTGTTGTATTCTCTATGCACCGAAATTCATTTTCCTTCAAATTTCGACCATTGTTTCTCGCGCACCAACCGCCGTTTGTGATATAGGATTCAACCTTACTTGATTCTGATGATGTGTAGGATTCTTTAATGGATTTCACGTATTTATCAATTTCCTCTGTATATGCAGACCTCCTAAAATAATCGCTGGCACCTCCACCCATAGGGCAAAACAAACACCCGGCACGAGAATTCCCCTTTTTATATGTACTGTTTATATTTAGATGATTCAGAAAAATATATAGCCATATCTCCGCAGATGTCCATTCCAAAATTGGGTTATAACTATACTGTCCTTTTTGTTTCTTTCCGTAATTTTCATACTCATATTTGCTGCGGGCAAGACTTTCGTGCGAACGAACACCGACAAAATCCAAACCGACATAATTATCTTTTCCCGTTATCTCCCGCATTTTTAATGTTTGCGGTGTGCTCTTATGCACACTGCAGCACCACCGTAGTGTCCTTGACGGCGGACCAAACAGTTCCCACGATTCCTTTGGCTCAAAATGTGAACGGGCAATGTAGAACGGCGTTCCCTCAGCGTCACACTGTTTTTTAGTTTCCTCTACGGCATCATATGTATTGGGGAACTCCATCCCTGTGTCGCCGAAAATAATAACAAAACTTCCTTTCGGCAATGCTTTTTTCACAAGATCCAATAGCACCGCGCTATCCTTACCTCCGGAAAAAGCCACATGAAAAATGTCTAACCTGTCCTTAAATTTTTCATATTCCTTTACAATCTTCTTAACAGTGGAGTCTGCTATTACAGTAAGCATATCCTTGTTTGCGGAACACATGGCTTCTATATCCATAGGTATTAACTTTGTTCCCTGCTTCCAATATGGATTTGTTTCATTTTCATCATCAGCAATAACCAGCTCCGGCGCATTGTAGAGGTTGCCGCCTTTTGTTTTGGCTATCCGTACACCTCTGTACCAATAGACATTGGATTCGGCCCACATATACGGGATGTCACTTTGCTTGTCATATTCCCAATGCTTGTCAAACCCCAGTAAATCCATTTCGGGAGCATATACCGGTCTTGGTTCCTTTGAAAAGTTTGTTGGGGTAGAGTTTAGGACAATTCCGCCTGTCTCTGCATCAAACGTATAAGAATACACAATTATTGCCCCTCTCTTATTTCCAATGCCCGCCGAGCAATTTCATTCAACTTGGCGTATTTGCTTTTTGCTAAATATCCCTCGTTAAACAGATACTGTCCAATAACGTTTGCAGACAGTTCTACATCGGTTTTCGCCAATGCAATAGCGAGCATTTCATCGTATTTCTTGTTAAAACTTTTTTTCGCAATTATTCCGGCATTTTTGTCATTAAAATGAATTACATGAAGATTATATATTCTACTGTATTTATAACAAAAACTCTCCAGCAAAAAATGATTCCAATTTTGTC
>JAJQCX010000088.1 GCA_021202495.1 Clostridia bacterium
GCGAGCATTACCGGACGAGATTGGATAATTAAGCTTTTTAATTGAATAATAGTATTAAAAGCAGCTTTTTCATCGGCATGACAGCCATTTTATTCTGCCCGGCTGCGCTCTTTGTTTGCGTGGTTTTCGTTTCGGTGTTATTTGACATTTAATTACTTCCTGTTCTGATTATTTGGTGAGCGCTGATTAATCGGTATTTCCTATTTTATTTTTTGTACAATTAAATGCCTCACGCGATTGCGGTCGGCATTTAAAGAGAAACTCTGTTTGCAAAAATATCAAAGCACCACCGATTGCTTGGCGGGGCTAAAATTATGTGTGAAATTCTAACCGAATATCAAATACTATCATTGCTATAAAGGCGAGTGCATACAGCAGCCAAGAAAGCTTGATACAGAATTTCACGGTTTTGTCTTTGCCGTTATCGTAGCTGCGGGAGTTAAATCCGTAATAAATCCACTTGAAGTTGTTGACGTATTTGCCGCTCGTATGTAATTGGCTATGTATTTGCGGCGAATACGTCTTTAATTCAAAAAGCAACACTCTTTCCGCAATAAAGGCGCATATTATCAAATTCAACAAATAAAGAGGGCAAAATATCAAAGTGTCAATTTCGGCGTGTGCGGAAATTGAGATAGATACGGCGAAGATAATCAGCTGCAAGAAATACTCGCAAATTATAATTGTTTTCGTCTTTTTCATTTTAACCCCTTATTACAGTACCGTTATGCTGCCTTTTGTCTCTATCGCCCAGCCGATTTCGCCGAAGGAGAATACGGCTGGGGCGTTGACGGATTTTATTTTCACTGCGCCGGAGGTTATCGCGTTTCCGCTCTCGTCCGCAAGGTCAAAGAGATCCACTGTGCCGCGGAGTGTTACGGCTGAGTCGGAAAGCGCCGTGTAGCGGGGAATTATGTAGAGCTTTTTCGCGGCGGGCGAATCCATAAAGGCGATAAAGTCGCCGTTTTCGGAGTTGCCGAATGTTTTGCCCTTGGCGGTGTTGCTCAAAATTTCGTCGAAATTGGTGACGCCGAATTTGAAGCCGTTGAGCTCTGTTACAGAATCCTCGAGCTTGTTTTCGGCGAGATATTCAATCGCGGTGCGGACGCGCTCGGGCATGTCGCTCTCTTCACTCGTTTGAGATTCCTCTTCGGGCTGCGCTTCGGCTTCCTCGGGTTCGGGTTCGCTCTCCCCCGTTTCGGTTTCTTCCTGCGCTTCGGCTTCTTCCTGAGCGTCGCTCTCCTCGCTTTCGTTTTCGGTTTCTTCCTCGGGCTCGTCCTTTTTCTTCTTCTTTTTATCCTTCTTTTTCTCCTTGACGGGAGCGCCGCGGCGTGCGGAGGCGATTATCGCGCAGGTGACGCTGACAACGAAGATAAGCAAAACGAGCAGCGCAAAAAAGATGATAAGAATTTGTTCCGAATTAAGCTTTGAAACGGAAGTGACAACAATGTCGGAATCGACGCCGTTCATGGCAACCTGCGATGCAAAATCAACGTCGCCTTCAAGCTCGGTTATTTGCGCGTTGAGCGAATCTATCGTCGTAAGATGATCCTCGATTGTGTTGGCTAAAATGATATTCGCGGCGTCCTTTTGCTCAATCTGTTTATTGAGAGAGGATATTTCGCTTTCGTTTTCGCGGATTTCGGCTTTGAGCGAATCAATCTCTTCGTTCGCGCTCTCAATGCGCGAATCCAAAAGAAAAACCGACGGCAAAAGATAACCTATGCCGAACGTGATGACGGCAAGTATGAGCGCCGCGGGAAGTGTGAGAGACAGGTGCTTCTTTTTTTTGCTCATGGGAAATTCCTCCGATTTATATGTATATATCGCTTTTGTGTGAGATTTTTTCAATATATTTCAGTATAACACAATTTTTTTTGATAGGCAATAAGAATAATAAAAAAGATTGAATTTTTGATAGCTATGGTATATAATAGTGGCAAACATAGGGGAGGCGCAGGTTATGTTAAAAAATATGGATAAAATACAAGACTACATGAAGGAAAAGAAGATTGACTCGTGGCTGATAAGCGATTTTCGCGGCAGCAATCCGGCAATGAGGGAGATAATAGGGAAAAAGTTTACGACACGGAGGGCTTATGTGTATTTGAGACAAGAGGGCACTCCCGTTGTCGTCTATCACATCATCGACAGAAACGCATATGAAAATCTGCCGTTTGAAAAAATGATGTATGTCACATGGCAGGAGCTGTTCGCCGACTTGAAAAAGCTTTTGAAGAATGACAAGACAGTCGCAATGGAATATTCGCCGAACTGTGCAATCCCGATTGTTTCGTGGGCGGACGGCGGAATAATAGATTATGTGCGATCTTTAGGTAAAACCGTTTGCTCCTCTCAGGACATATTCACGTATTTGATGGCAGTCTGGAGCGATGAAAATTACGCTTCGCACAAATACGCCTCGAAAAACGTGCAGGAGACGAAGGACATGGCGTTCAAATTCATCGGCGAAAAGCTTTCGGCGGGCGAATTTGTGAATGAGTACATGGTGCAGGATTTCATAATGAACGAATTTGACAGGCGCAATATGTATTCGACCGACCGCGCGATTGTCGGCGTCAAGGAAAACAGCGCAAATTCACACTATGAGCCGACGGCGGAAAAAAGCGCGCCTATCGAAAAGGGCGATTTGGTATTGATTGACCTTTGGGCGCGCGAAAAAATTGAAGAGAGCGTATATGCGGACATAACGTGGATGGGCTACTGCGGAAGCGAAATTCCCGAAAAATACATCAAGGTCTTTGACATTGCAAAGCGCGGCAGACTTGCGGCGTGCGAATTTCTCAAAAGGAGCGCTGCGGAAAAGAAAGAGGTCAAGGGCTTTATGGTAGACGACGTGACGCGCGGAGTTATCGAAGGCGAAGGATACGGGCAGTATTTCCTCCACAGAACGGGACATTCGATAGGCCCCGGCGAAACCGTACACGCGATGGGCGCGAACATCGACAATTTTGAAACGCACGACGAGAGGACGATTTTGCCGAGGACGGGTTTTTCGATTGAGCCGGGAATTTACTTGGGAGAATTCGGCGTGAGAACAGAGACGGACGTTTACATTCACTCCGACGGTGCGGTTGAAGTGACGGGCGGCGAGCAGGAAGAAATAATTAAAATTTTATAATAAACGGAGGGAAAAGTATGCGCAAAACAAAAATAATTTGCACAATCGGTCCGGCAAGCTCGACGAAGGAGACCATCGGGCAGATGATTGACGCGGGAATGAACGTCGCGAGGTTCAATTTCAGCCATTCGACGCATGAGGAGCAGAAGGTGCTGATGGATCTTGTTAAAGAAACCGCGAAGGAAAAGAACAAGGCGGTCGGCATTTTGCTCGACACAAAGGGTCCCGAGGTGAGAGTGGGCGTTTTTGAAAACGGCAGAATGGAAATTGCGAAGGGCGAAGAGGTCGCTTTTACAAAGGAGGCGGACTCCCCCGCTCCCTGCGACAAGAAAATAAATATCTCCTATCCGCGCCTTATCGACGAGTGGAGAATGACGGCGCGCGAGGTGCGCGAAAGATATGCATCGGGGCAGCCGCACATCATTTTGGCGGACGACGGAAACATGGAGTTTCGCGTGAAGGACGTGGGCGATGACTACATTTTGTGCGAATCGCGCAGAAGCGGCGCTTTGACGAACAGAAAGAGCCTCAACTTCCCCGATTACGACATCGATATGATGTATCTTTCGCTCAAGGATGAGGACGACATTAAGTTCGGGCTTGAGCAGGGCATTCAATACGTTGCGGCGTCGTTTGTGCGCTGCGCCGAGGACGTGAAGGATATTAAGAAATTTATCGCAAAGCAGGGCTATTCGGGTGTTGAGATAATCGCGAAGATTGAAAATCAGCGCGGAGTGGACAACCTTGACGAGATAATCGACGTCGCTGACGGCGTGATGGTCGCGCGCGGCGACATGGGCGTTGAAATTGCATATGTCAAGCTGCCCGAAATTCAGAAGACGATAATTCAAAAATGCACCGAGAAGGGCAAATTTGTCATAACGGCGACGCAGATGCTCGAATCGATGATTTCGCATCCGCGCCCGACGAGAGCGGAAATAAGCGACGTTGCGAACGCGGTTTACGACAACACCACCTGCGTCATGCTCTCCGGCGAGAGCGCGGCGGGAATGTATCCCGTCGAGAGCGTGAAGGCGATTTCCGACATTTGCCGTGAGGCTGAGCGCAACAACAGCCATAAGGCGCACTGTGAATATATGTTGAGAAACAAGCGCCACCCCAATGTGTCGATAATCTGCCACGCGGCGCAGAGCATAATCTGCGAGACGAACGCCAAGGCGATTATCGCCGTGTCAAACGGGGGATTTACAATTCGCGAGCTGTCGCGTTTCCGTCCCGATATTCCCATCGTCGCGATTGTGACGCACAAGGAGGTTTACACTTCCCTCTCAATCTATTACGGCGTTGTGCCGCTTTTGGGAGAGGAAAAGGAGAGCGCGGCGGACATTATCGCGCAGGCAAAGCTCAAAGCGATAGATGCCGGACTTGTCACAAAGGGCGACACGGTTATAATTTTGTTTGACAATAACATCACAAGCCGAAACGGAACCAATACCCTTTCTATTGAAGTTGTGTAAACTTTACGCGGAGATTTGCGAAAAAAATGATTGACAAACTTTCGGACTTTTTATATAATACAATAGTGTTATCTTGGTAGGGCATGGTTTTTCGTCATGCGTAATTCAAAGGAGGTGCATTGTAATGCTCAGAACGTATCAACCCAACGTACACAAGAGAAAGAAGGATCACGGCTTCAGAAAGAGAATGAGTACGGCAAACGGCAGAAAGGTGCTTAAGAGACGCCGCCAGAGAGGCAGAAAAGTTCTTTCCGCGTAAGGAAGGATTAAACGATGAAGAATACTCTTTCGCTTAAGCAAAACCATGATTTTAAACGGCTTTATTACAAAGGCGGATGTGTGAAGAGCGACATTCTTGTGATATATTATAGGAAGAATTCGCTCAAATGCAGCCGCCTTGGTATAACAGTCGGCAAAAAGCTGGGCGGCGCGGTGAAGCGAAACCGCGTGAAGCGTCTTATAAGGGAGAGCTACCGCCTATCGGAGGCGGAAATGCTTTGCGGCTATGACATTGTTATCGTGGCGCGCAGCCGTGCGGCGGAGGTCGATTTTCATACAGTCTCCCGCGTAATGCGCAGACTTTTTAAGAAGGCGGGACTTTTGCCCGACGCAAAGAACGAAACGGACAAGCAGTAAGAAGGCAAATGCGTTTGAAAAAAATAATTATTTCTCTTATCAGATTTTATCAAAAGCATATATCGCCGTTAAAAAAGCCGTGCTGTCGCTTTATTCCGACGTGTTCGGCATATGCGATAGAGGCGGTGGAAAAATACGGAGCGATAAAGGGCGGCGCCATGGCGTTGTGGCGGATAATGCGCTGCAATCCGTTTTCCAAGGGCGGCTATGATCCGGTTAAGTAGAATTGCATTTTAAAGGGCGGGGATTTTATTGTTTGATTTTATAGCCGAAATTATTTCGGTTGTGATAAGACCCATTTATTCGATTGTTCAAAACTACGGATGGACTATTATCATTTTTACGGTGCTGATTAAGCTTGTGACGATGCCGTTTCAGGTGAAGAGCCAAAAGAGCATGGCGCGTATGCAGCAGGTGCAGCCGCTTATCGCGGAGGTGCAGCGCAAATACGCTAATAATAAAGAAAAACAGCAACAGGAAATTTCAAAAATATACGAAAAATATAAAGTGAGCGCCACAGGCGGATGTCTGCCGATGATTTTTCAGCTTATCATCCTCATGGGCTTTATTCAGATTGTTTACAGACCCGTGACGTTCATTTTGCAGGTTCCGAAGGACGTTATTCAGACTGCGGCGGAAAGCTTGGGGCTTGAAGCGACTACGTTTGTGAGCCAGCAGTTTAACATCTTTAACGGTGAAAACAGCGCTTTGATGGAAGCTATTCGCAACGCGGGTTATCCGCAGCTCACCGAGGACGCGCTCAACTTTAACTTTTTGGGCATTGACCTGACGAAGATTTTAAAAGGCAACTGGACGGATTGGAAATGCTGGATTTTGCCGGTTGTCGCGCTTGGACTGACGATTTTGTCGACCGTTATTTCGCAGCAACAGGCAAAGAGCAAGCAGAACCCCGCGGCAAAGGACGACGCACAGGCGGCGCAGACGCAGGCTATGAGCAAATCCATGTATATTATGATGCCGCTGATGACGATTTGGATAACCGTCACATGGCCTCTCGGCGCGGCGCTTTACTGGATTATTTCAACGCTCACACAGATTTTACAGCAGCTTTTCATTCAGCAGGTTGTGATAAACCGCATGGAGCCTATCGACATTTCAAAAAAATCCGACAAAAAGAAGAGCACAAAGAGCTATGTGCCGAAGACCGGCAAGGCTGCCGACATTGCGGCGGATTTCGCGAATGACAACAGCAAGCCCGTGAAAAACGTGCCCGGCGTGAAAATTCAGAGCGGAAAAAAGACGGGCAAAGCTGCCGATATCGCGGCGGATTTTGAAGACGACGCAGAGTAATTGACTTTGGGAATAATGATTTTATAATATAACGGACTAATGAGGGAGAGAACCGAATTGAAAACGATTGAAAAAACAGGCGTAACGATTGATGCGGCGGTTGACGCGGCATTAAAGGAGCTCGGATGCGGAAAGGACGACGTGTCCATTGAGGTTTTGAACGCGGGAAAGCGCGGATTGTTCGGCATTTTCGGCTCAAACGAGGCAAAGGTCAGAGTGACGCTGATAAACGAGCCCGAGACCGACTTTGATGACGATGACGATTTTGACCTTACGGCGGACGACATTGAAACGCTTGAAACAGGCGGCGCAAGCGAGCGCTATGAAACGGAAGGCACGGCGGAGATTGCACCCGCTGCGCTGAAAAAGGTTGAGACTTATCTTAAGGACGTACTTTCGATGATGGGCGTGCCTGCTGCGGTTTCGTCCGAAATAAAGGAAGGCGCGCTTTGCATGGATATTTCCGGCGACATGATGGGCGTTGTTATCGGCAGACACGGCGACACGCTCGATTCGCTGCAGTATCTTTGCTCGCTCGTTTTGAACAAGGAAACGGACGACTATGTGCGCGTGAACCTCGACACAGAGGATTACCGCGAAAAGCGCGAGGAAACGCTTGTTAATTTGGCAAAGAAAAAGGCGGAAAATGTGCTGCGCACGGGCAGACGCCACGTCTTTGAGCCGATGAACCCCAACGAGAGAAGAATTATTCATTCGACGCTGCAGGCGTATGAAAATCTCAATACATATTCCATCGGCGAAGACCCGAACAGGAAGATTGTAATCGAGAGCAAGAGCGCGCCGCGCCGTTCCCGCGGAGGATACAGGAAGAATTATTCCTCGTCCTACAGAAGAGAAGGCAGCCGTTACGAACGTGCACCGCAGGTTGCGGACAGTAAATCCGAAGACTAAAAAATTAAAAATAAAAGCGAGGTAACAATCCTCGCTTTTATTTTAGGAAACGCATTGAGGGGAGGTTTTTGCATGGGAAGACCGATTTGCGCCGTTTCGACGCCGCGCGGAAAGGGTGGCATTGCCGTAATAAGAGCGTCGGGCGATGGGGCGATTGAGCTGACAAGCCGCGTTTTTCGCTCGAAGAGCGATTTGAATGAGGCTAAAGGCTACACAATCCTGCACGGGGGAATTTATGACGGAGAGAAAAAGCTTGATGATGTGCTTGTGAGCGTTTTTTGTGCGCCGCACTCTTTCACGGGTGAGGACGTCTGCGAGATCAGCTGTCACGGCGGAGTTGTCGTTACGGAGAGTATTTTGGGGCTGCTTTTAAGGAGCGGCTTTGCGCTTGCTGAAGCGGGCGAATTTACGAAAAGAGCCTTTTTAAACGGAAAAATGAGCTTAACTCAAGCGGAGGCTGTGCATGACATAATCGAGGCGAATACGTCCTCCGCCGCAAGCGCTGCGGTGAACCGTCTTGACGGCGCGCTGACGAAAGAAATAGGCACGGTGCGCGACAAGATAGTTAGGCTTTGCGCGGCAGTGCAGGTTTCGACCGATTTCCCCGACGAGGAGCCGGACGCTTTTTCCGAAGAACCGCTTTATAAATCGCTTGTCGAAATAAAGAACGAGCTTGAAAAAATACGCAAAAGAGCCGAAAGGGGAATTTACCTTGCGGGTGGTGCGCGATGCGCAATATGCGGCGAGCCGAACGTGGGTAAAAGCTCGCTTTTAAATTTTCTTGCGGGTGAAGAAAAGGCGATTGTTTCGGACATTTCCGGCACAACGCGCGACGCGCTGGAGGCAAGGTGCGAAATAGGCGGCGTTATGGTGACGTTTATTGACACTGCGGGCATCCGTGAAACCGAGGATAAAATAGAAAACCTCGGGATAAAAAAGGCAAAGGACGTCGTCGCAAAGGCTGATTTTGTGATATTTGCCGCAGTTTCGGGCAGCACGCTTTCGCCCGATGAGGAAAAAATGCTTTCTGAAATAAAAAAGCCCGTGATAAAGGTTTTAAATAAATGCGATGAGGTAATGGAGGAGCGAGAGGGCTATCTTTCGGTGAGTGTTTTGACCGGCGAGGGTATGGACGCGTTGAAAGATAAAATTGCTGCAATGCTCCTTTCGGGGGATTCCGACGCGGCGCTTGTCGCAAACGAACGTCAGCGCGGCTGCGTGATTGACGCGCTTGACGCGATAAATCGCGCCCTTGCGACGCTGGACGACGGATTTTACGCCGATTTGGCTGTTATAGACATACTCGACGCGGCGGAAAAGCTGGGAGAAATCGAAGGTTTCAGCGTGAACGACGAAGTGATAGATCGGATATTCAAGGAATTTTGTCTCGGTAAATAGAAGGTGATATAATGGAAGAAAATGTAAATAAAGTTGTTTCACGGGAGAACGACTTTGACGTGGCGGTGATAGGCGGCGGACACGCAGGCTGCGAGGCGGCGAGCGCGGCGGCGCGGTTGGGCTGCAAAACGGTGATGTTTACGATTAACCTTGACGCGGTTGGCAACATGCCCTGCAACCCATCTATCGGCGGCACGGCAAAGGGGCATCTTGTGCGCGAAATTGACGCGCTTGGCGGAATTATGGGCAAGCTTGCCGACAAGACGCTCATTCAGTCAAGAATGTTAAACACAGGCAAGGGTCCCGCGGTACATTCGCTGCGGGCGCAGATTGACCGCGCGGAATACAGAATAGAAATGAAAAACGAGCTTGAGAGTACGCCGAACCTCACCGTGCGCCAGGCGGAGGTCAAGGAAATTACGAAAACGGACGGCGGATTTTTGCTCAAAATACATACAGGGCTTTTATACTTCTCAAAGGCTGTCATTGTTGCGACGGGTACGTATCTTGAAGGGAGAGTTATCGTCGGGGAGACAATCTACGATTCGGGACCCGACGGCATGTTTCCCTCAAAAGGGCTGTCGCAGTCGCTTGCGGATTTGGGAATAAAGCTTATGCGGTTTAAAACCGGCACTCCCCCACGCGTTCATGAGGACAGTATTGATTATTCGTGCATGAGCGAGCAAAAGGGCGACGAGCCGATAACGCCGTTTTCGTTTGAAACCGAAAGAGAGCTTGAAAATAAGATTGAATGCCACTTGACATATACGAATGAAGGAACGCATGAAATTTTGCGGCAAAACATTCACCGAAGCCCGCTTTTTGCGGGGGTAATCGAGGGCGTCGGGCCGCGGTACTGCCCGTCAATCGAGGATAAAGTCATGCGCTTTGCCGATAAGGAGCGCCATCAGCTTTTCATGGAGCCGATGGGACTGCGCACAAAAGAGGTCTACGTTCAGGGGCTTTCAAGCTCCATGCCGGAGGAAATTCAAACGAGGGTTCTCCGCTCTATCGCGGGACTTGAAAACGCGGTTGTGATGCGCTGCGCCTATGCGATTGAATACGACTGCTGCGACCCGACGCAGCTTACATCTGCGCTTGAATTCCGTGAAATACCGAATTTGTACGGGGCGGGACAGTTTAACGGAACGAGCGGCTACGAGGAAGCTGCGGCGCAGGGGCTTGTGGCGGGAATAAATGCCGCGATGAAGCTCAAAGGAAGGCAGCAACTGACGCTTGACCGCAGCGAGGCGTACATAGGCGTTTTGATAGACGACCTTGTGACAAAGGGCACGAACGAGCCGTACAGAATGTTGACGAGCCGTGCGGAATACCGCCTGCTTTTGCGCCAGGACAACGCGGACAGACGCCTTACGCCGAAAGGGCATGAGATAGGGCTGATTTCCGATGAAAGATACGCAAAATATTTAAAAAAGCAGGAAATGATTGATAAAGAGGTCGAGAGGATAAAAGGTGTGTCGCTCTCCCCTGCTCCCGAAATAACGGCGTTTCTCGACGAAAAAAATTCGCCGCGTATCGACAACGGCGCAAAAATGTGCGATTTGATAAAAAGAGCGGAGCTCGATTACGAATCGCTCGCACCGTTTGACACGGCGCGCCCAACTCTTCCACGCGACGTGCGCGAAGAGGTCGGTATTATGATAAAATACGAGGGCTATTTAAAGCGTCAGAGCGAACAGGTGGAGAGATTCAAGAAAAACGAGGAGCGCAAGATACCAAAGGATATAAATTATGCCGAAGTTTACGGGCTGAGGATTGAGGCAAGGCAGAAGCTTGAAAAGCTGCGTCCCGAAAACGTGGGACAGGCGGGGAGAATATCGGGCGTTTCGCCGGCTGACGTTGCGGTGCTTTTGATATACCTTTTGGCACAGAAGAGGTGATTGAGATAGAAGAACTGATTGAAGTATTGAAAACGGGCGCAGAGCAATTCGGAATTTCGCTTGACGAGACGCAGACGGAGAAATTTGCAATATACACGGATGCTCTGCTTGAATACAACGCGGTGATGAATTTGACCTCGATAACCGAAACGCGGGAAATTGCGTTGAAGCATTATGTCGATTCGCTCTCCCTCAAGGAAAGCGGCGTACTCAAGGGAGGCGCGAGCGTGATTGACATCGGCGCGGGCGCGGGCTTTCCGTCGCTGCCGAACGCTATTATATATGAAGATATTCATTTCACACTTTTGGACTCGCTTGCGAAAAGAATAGGCTTTTTAAATGAGGCTGTGCGGCGAATGGGACTTACAAACGTCACGGCGCTGCATTCGAGAGCCGAGAATGCGGGGCGAAGCGCGGAGCACCGCGAAAAATACGACGTCGCCTGCGCGAGAGCCGTGGCAAAGCTTTCGGTGCTTGCGGAATACGCTCTTCCGCTTGTGAAACCGGGCGGTTACTTTGTCGCGATGAAAGGAACGGAGCCGGAGGCGGAGGTTCAAGAGGCGCGCCGCGCGTTAAAGCTCTTGGGCGGAGAGGTTGAGGAAATAAAGAAAATATGCATTGCGGCAGGCGGCGAGGAACTCAATCATTCACTCATAATAATAAGAAAAAAAGAGCAAACAAAGTCGATTTATCCGAGAAACGCGGGAACGCCGTCCAAAAAGCCCCTTTAATAAGGGAATAAGACGAAAAGTTTTTATTCCGCACGTATAATGAATGTGTTATAATAATTTTCAGAAATTATATAACACATTTTTTGTTTGCGGAAACGAAGGAGGAAACGAAATGCAGGAGCAAAAATTTCGTTTTATAACGGACAGGCTCAAAAAAGCCGTTTTTGTCGAGGAGGAAAAAAGCGCGGATAAGGCGGTCGGGATAAGGGTTGATGAAATAATGCCCAATCCGTATCAGCCGAGGAGATATTTTGACATAGCGGCATTGGAGGAGCTGACCGCGTCGATAAAGCAGGTCGGAGTGATAACGCCGGTGACGGTGCGGCGCGTGTCATACGGCTACGAGCTTGTGTGCGGAGAGCGGCGTCTGCGGGCGGCAAAGGCGGCGGGACTTGAAACGATACCGGCAATCGTGACGGACTTGACTGACCGCGAATCCGCCGTTTTCGCGATAACGGAAAACTTGCAGCGCAAGGATTTGACTTTTTTTGAAGAAGCGGAGAGCATGAAAAACCTTATCGAGTTTCACAACGTGACGCAGGAGCAGGTTGCGGAAAGCTTGGGCAAAAGTCAGGCGGCGGTGGCAAACAAGCTGCGTCTCTTGAAACTGCCCGAAAGCGTGCGGACGGCGGTGACGGAAGGAGGACTTTGCGAAAGGCACGCCCGTGCGCTGCTGCGCCTTCCGCGGGAGGACATGCAGCTTGAGGTTGCGCACCGCGCTGCTGACGGACAGCTCAACGTCGCGGCGACGGAAAAGCTTATCGAAAAGCTTTTGGAGGAAGAACCGAAGCGCAAAATGATGCTGCGAGAGGTGTCAACCTTTGAAAAAAGCAAACGCCTTTTTAAGAATACGCTGACGAAAACGGTTGAAATGCTGCGGCGCGGAGGGCTCTCCCCCGACATAACGGAAAACGACGGCGAAAATTTTGTCGAATACATAATAAAATT
>JAJQCX010000158.1 GCA_021202495.1 Clostridia bacterium
GGGCGGGGCTCGTCCCCGCCCTTTCCGCGCCGCAGCGCGTCAATTCAAATTTTGCACAGCAAAATTTGTACCGTAATTGCTAATTGCTAATTATAACGGTTCCCGCAAAAAAAAGCGGGAGCAAGCTCACAAAGAGCCTGCTCCCGCTTTTATTTTCCTTATCTTTATCTCATCACATTTTCAATGTCTTCAATGCTTCTCGGCGTCACAACCGACAAATTTTCGCATCCGTCCTCGGTTATGAGGCAATTGTCCTCCAAACGGAAGCCTATCCCCCATTCCTCGCAGTAAATGCCTATGTCTACGCAAAATACCATGCCCGGCTCGGTCTTTCTTCCCACCATGTCAACAACGTCATGCGTGTCAAATCCCACATGGTGCGCGCCGCCGTGCCAAATGAGCTTGCCCGCGTCCTCATATTTTTCAAGAAGTCCCAATCCCTTAAGCTGCTCAAAGTTGAATTTGCGCGCCATCAGGTCAACCTCGTTCATCGGTATTCCGGGCTTCAAAACGCTGAACATATAATTTGACGTATTGTAAGCGCATTCGTAAAGCGCCCTCTGGCGGTCGTTAAACTTGCCGTTGCACGGCCACCCGCGCGAAACGTCGTTGCCGCAGTTGTCCCACACCGCGCCCACGTCGTTTAAAATCATGTCGCCGTCCTGCGCCTGTCCGCGGTAGTCGTAATAGTGAATGCAAAAATTGTTCTTCCCTGCCGAAATGATTGACGGGAACATCGGCGAAAGTACACCGTGCTGCGCCAATGCGTAGTCAAATTCCGCCTTGTATTGATATTCATACATTCCGGGCTTTGACGCCTTCATCATCGCCAAAATTCCGTCGCGCGTGATAAGCTCCGCCTTTCTCATTGCCTCAATCTCGCACGGCTTTTTAATCGTCCTGATATGGGCAATTTTTTTATGTATGTTGCACAGCTTCACATAAGGATATTCCTTCTGAATTTCCCGCGCCAAAAGGTATGCCTCGCTCGCGGGCTCGTTGTCGAAATACTTGTCAAAATCAAGGCACACCGTGTCGCAGAACGCCTCTTTGACCTTGAATTTCAAAAATCCCGCAAAGTCCGTGACGTATTTGTAATTCTTAATTCCCGAAATTTCTTCCGCTTCCGCCGCCTTGACGCGCTTTCCCGTCCAACGCTCCGCATGGGCGTCCGGCGGGAGAATAAAGAGCGTTTCCTCAACGACGCTTTCGCTCTTTAAAGCCGTGAAAATAAGCCCCTCGCGCTGTAACCCCGTGAGGTAAACAAAGCTTCTGTCGGCAAAAAACGGATACGGCTCGTCCGCCGTTTTCCTCGGCGCGTGCCCCGAATAAATTACCGCCATGCTCCCCACATCCATCATGTCATAAAGCGATTGACGATTTCCCATGTAAAATGTCCTGTCCAATTCTGTCATTTCCTTTCGTAGAAAATTAGTTCAGCCGCTTTTAGGCTTCGCTATTGCACCTTGTACAAAACCTCTTTCGTATATCCTCCGTATGAAACAACAATCGTTCCCTCGCCCGCCTCAACGGCTGTCACAATGTTGTTGTCACCTAAAACAACGCCCGTACCATTAACGTAGCACTCCGCTCCGAAAAGCTTTTCTCCGCCCGTCGTCGCAATCTCAACCGGCAGCTTTTCGCCGACCTTCATCAGCAAAAATCTTCCCTCGCGAAGAACAAATATGTCATCCGCATACATAACACTCTCCGCTTCTTCGCCCTCTTCAATGTTTATCGTCACCTTATAATCCTTTTTTTCCGGCGTTATCGTCACGCTTTCCTGCTCGTAAACGGTTTTAACTCCGTCGGTCTCAATTTCGATCGACTTAACTTTGTACCCGTCGTTTACCTCCGCGCTTATCGTCAGCGGAATTGCCGTGTACTGCATCGTCGTAAAGCTTGCCGCGCTCTCGCCGTAAAGGCTCTTTCTTATAACCGCGCCGTCAATGTCAACGCTCGCCCTGTCGGCATCAATTTCAAACGTGAAGCTCGTCTGCTCCGAAATCGTGCTGTCGTAGTGCTTTTGGCAAAATTCCGCCAGCATGTCGCCGAAAACCTCTTCGCGCGTCTTAAAAAATTCAATAAACGTGCTTTCAACTCTTACCTTCCATTCGTCAAGACGCTCTTGGGTCGTTCCGTGCATGTTGTTCCAGCGCAGCAGGTCATACGCCTTCACGCTCTCGCGCTCCTCAACCAGCAAATTTATAGCCTCGGTCATATTTTCACTGCTCACCGCCGTCGCCATATATGCCGCCGCTCTCTGCGCAAATTTGTCTCTGAATTTTTGAACCTTAAACATCCCGTCGAGCGTTTCCGCCGCAAACGACGGCTGACGCGCATCATCGTTTGGCATTCTGCTCGTTATCGCGTATTCAAGCGTGTTGTTCCTCGAATTTGAAAACGCAATGTCAAAATCGTGTACCATAAAGCGCCATTTTCCGTCCGCTCCGTAAACGTCGCCGTTCGAGCGCTCAATCGTCGTGCGCCACGTCTTGTAATTGTTGCCCGGCCAGTCGATGTTGTCAAGGTAAAGATATATAAATAGGTAGTCAATGAAATTGTCAATATCGATATATGCCGAAACCTCGGCGTAATTGTTGCCCTCGTCGGCATGCATCATCAAATACTTTGTGTAATTGAACAAATCGAGATAATATTCCTCGTCCTCGTCCGGACCTTCCTCATAAGTCACGCGGTCGGGCATTTCCTCGCCGTTGTCGCTCAAAACGCTCATTTCCGTCTCATTCGTCCAGTCGCGGTCAACGTAAACAACCTCGTCCTTGTCAATCCCCTCATAGTGATAATCGAGGTATCTGTTGTCATACTGCTCGCGGCATTCGTATATTCCCCAAAACTCGCCGTTTAAGAACACCGCCGCGGGATTGGAATTTGCCGACTCCGGACGCATATATTCCGTCACCTTCTGCGCCACAACGTCGCGCAAATCCGTCGTGTCCCAGTCGGAAATTCTAAGCGTAATCTTGCCGTATTTCTTAACCGCGCTGCTGTCGTAAAAATTCCTGTCCGTTCCCTCGATTAAGTCATACTGCAAATTTTTCGCACCGTTCGCGTCGCCCTTTGTGAAATATATTCTCAGCGACTTTTTCGCGTTCACCTTTGAATAATGCCCGCCCAGCTTCATCTCAATTCCGCGCTCAAAGCCCTCTCCATTGTTGTCGAAATATTCAATATAAGCCGAAACGTTCATTTCCTCATTGTAATTTGTGTATATTCCCTTTTTGCTGTCCCACAAGTTCTCGGGCTCCGTCGAAATCGCGATAACCGGCACATTTTCCGCAATCTCATTCACAGCCTCCGACACAAAATATGTATTTGTCACAACGTCCGAGCGATTGCCGAAATCGTCGATGCACACCGCCTTCACAACCGTTGCGTATTCCATTCTCTCCTGCGCAATTTTCCCCTGTATTGTGCGCGGCGATTTCTGCAAATCGCGAATTTCAATCCCGCCTGTGTAAAGATTGGACAGCCCGTCGGGCTCGCTCCCGTCAAGCGTGTAATAGACATTCGCTCCGTTACCGTCAATTGTCAGTACAAATTCCTCGGCATACACTCCGCCCTCGCACGAAAAAACAGGCTCCGCCACGTCGTCCGCCAAAGCGTTCCCGACAAAAACCGTCGCCAAAAGACACATCGCCAAAACAAGCGAAACAAACCGCCTTTCAATCCTCACTCTCATAAAAATCCCTCCATACTTTTTCTGTCTATCCTATTATATACTAAATCCCACCCGATTTCAACCGCTTATTTTATTTGCCGCCAAGTTTTTTCAAAAGTAAATTTTATTTAAATTTTATCTTGCAAACGGAAACAATGTATAGTATAATCTAACTTAACGCGGTAATAAATCCATACTAAATTATGAAAGGAGCGTATCTATATGATGAAAAACTGCGCAAAGTATCAGAAAAGTTATTTTATGCCGCCGACGCCTTGTTATGACTGGGTACAAAAGGAATACATTTCCGCACCGCCCACATGGTGCAGCGTCGACCTAAGAGACGGAAATCAGGCTTTGATAGAACCGATGAGCCTTGAAGAAAAGCTGGAGTTTTTCAAGCTCCTTGTTAAGATTGGCTTTAAAGAGATCGAAGTCGGCTTTCCCGCGGCTTCCGATACGGAATATGAATTTTTGCGCGCTCTTATCGAGGGCGGTCTTGTTCCCGAGGACGTAACTCTCCAAGTTCTGACCCAAGCGAGAGAGCATATAATAAGAAAGACGTTCGACGCGCTCAAAGGAGCGCCGAGGGCGATTGTTCATTTGTACAATTCCACCAGCGTGGCACAGCGTGAGCAGGTTTTCAAAAAGGACAAGGACGCCATTTTGAAAATTGCCGTCGACGGCGCAAAGCTTTTGAACGATTTGGCAAATGAAACCGAGGGCAATTTCTCGTTTGAGTACAGCCCCGAGAGCTTCACAGGCACCGAGCCCGAATACGCGCTTGAAGTCTGCAACGCCGTTCTTGACGTGTGGAAGCCCGCGCCGGAGAGAAAGGTCATCGTCAATCTTCCCGCAACGGTTGAAACGAGCCTCCCCCACGTTTACGCATCTCAGATAGAATATATGCACAAAAACCTGAAATACAGAGAAAACGTCGTCATTTCCCTCCACCCGCATAACGACAGAGGAACCGGCGTTGCCGACGCGGAACTTGGTATTCTTGCGGGCGGCGACAGAATTGAGGGCACTCTTTTCGGAAACGGCGAAAGAACCGGCAACGTTGACATTATAACGCTTGCTATGAACATGTATTCGCACGGCGTCGATCCCAAGCTCGACTTTTCACAAATGCCCGAAATTTGCGAGGTTTACGAAAGACTTACCGGCATGAAGGTTTCGCCCCGCGCGCCTTACTGCGGCTCGCTCGTCTTTGCGGCGTTCTCCGGTTCGCATCAGGACGCTATCGCGAAGGGCATCGCCTATAAAAAGGAACACGGCGACATTTTGTGGTCTGTTCCCTATCTTCCCATTGACCCCGAGGACGTGGGCAGAACGTATGACAGCGACGTTATCCGCATCAACAGCCAGTCCGGCAAGGGCGGCGTGGGCTACATATTGGAAGAAAAGTTCGGCTTAAACCTCCCCGCGAAGATGAAGGAAGACATGGGCTACACCGCAAAATCCGTTTCGGACGTCAACCACAAGGAGCTCTCGCCCGAGTGGATACACGATATATTCATGGAAAAATACGTTCAAAACCGCGCTGTTTTCGACGTAACCGAGTGCCATTTCTCGCAAATTGACGGCATCAAAGCATTTGTGAGTATGCAAATGAACGGCGAAAAGAAGATTGCCGAAGGACAGGGCAACGGCAGACTGAACGCCGTTATGAACGCAATCAAGGAAGAGCTTAAGCTCGACTGCCATCTTGTAACATACGAGGAACACGCACTGACCGAAAGCTCCCGCTCAAAGGCTATAGCCTACGTCGGCGTAACGACCGTCGGCAGCAAAATCTACTGGGGCGCGGGGATTCATGAGGACATAATCACCGCCTCGATTGCCGCTCTCGTTTCGGCGCTGAACAACGCCATAAAATAATCAAATGAAAGCTGTGTCGTAATCAAATTTGCGGCACAGCTTCTGTTTTGTAAATAGCAATTGTGAATATTGTTAAATTTCTGTTGACATTATCTGATTTTTGTGCTAAATTAAATTAGCGGCAAGGTGGTTGCAAAAGATGGTTGCAAATGATAACCTTGCCGAATATTTTAATATTGATGGGAGAAGATTAGGATGAAAAAGCTTTTTTCAATCGTGCTTTGCCTTGTTCTTGCGTTCTCACTCGCAGCCTGCGGCGGCACAACGGAAACCGACACCGAGGTTGAAACGGACGCAGCCGAGAGCGAAGCGACGCTTACAACAGTTACCGACGGCGTGCTCACGGTAGGTATGGAGATTGGTTATCCTCCGTTTGAGAGCTATGCGTCGGACGGCGTAACGCCTATCGGTCTTGACGTTGATTTGGCAAAGGCTATCGCAGACAAGCTCGGTCTTGAGGTTCAGTATCTTAACACGGCGTTCGACACCATTTTGTCCGACGGCTTGGGAACAAATTACGACTGCGTTATTTCCGCGGTTACGATAAACGACGAGCGTCTTGAGCAGGTGCTTTTCAGCACACCCTACATTCAAAATTATCAGACGGTTGTCGTTAAGGCGGGCAGCGACCTTGAAGTTACGGGCTTTGAGTCGCTCGAGGGTCATTCGGTTGCGGTTCAGTCCGGCACAACGTCCTACGATTTGCTGACAAATTACAACGATACCGATTCGATACATACGACGCTTGTTGCAAATGAGCAGGTTTTGAGCGCATTCACCCAGCTTTCCAACGGCGAGGTTGATTTTGTGCTTTGCGACAGCTCCGTTGCGAACAATTACGTTACGGCAAACCCGGACGTTTATGAGATCGCTTGGACGCAGGATACCGACGCAGAGGAATTTGGCGTTGCGATAAGCAAGAGCAACCCCGAGCTGCAGGAGGCTATCAACGAGGCAATGGCAGAGCTTGAAGCCGAAGGCGTGCTTGACGAGCTTGTAGCTGCATGGATTGAGTAATTATTGACTTAACTTTAAAAACAGCGCATGAGACATTTTTCATGTGCTGTTTTTATGAAAACAAAGAGGCGCTGATTAATTACAGTGGGAGGAACGCGATGGAAACGACGGCGAAGAAAAAATTTACTTTGTCGAAAAAGGCAAAGGCAACGATTGCGGTTATTGCGGTTATTTTGATTGCAATAATCATTATGTGCGCAACGTGCCCGTCCTTTGAGACGCTTTCGGCAAACGTGAGCGACGCGATGAAAAGCGAGATGGAAGCGGATGAGAGCAGAACATATAAACAGGTTGTGGTGACGGACAATAATTTGGGCGTGATTGCGCTTGCCCGCTACGAGGTGAACGGACGCTCTGTCGCGAGCGAAAACTACATCGGCTTTTTGGGACAAGTCTATGAGGCTGACGGCGGCTTTGCGGAAATTGTCGCCGACATGATAAACTACACCTATCGCCTCCTGGGCTGCGGACAAAGCGTGCTTTACGGCGCGAAGCTGACGATATTTCTGACGTTTATTTCGATGATTTCCGGTCTCTTTTTGGCAATCTTTCTTGCGCTGGGCAAAATCTCGAAATACAAGATAATTTCAAAGCCGTGCAGCGCGTACATATTTTTCTTTCGCGGAACTCCGCTTATGATACAGATTTTCTGTATTTATCTCGCGGTGCCGGGGATTTTTGAGGGCTTCACGTGGCGCGGAGTGTTTTCGTCGAGCGACCCCGAAGCGGTCTTTAAGGGCGCATTCCTTGCGGCGTTCATTGCGTTCACGTTAAACAACGCGGCGTACTGCGCGGAAATTGTGCGCGCGGCAATCCTTTCGATTGACAAGGGGCAAAACGAGGCGGCGAAAGCGCTGGGATTGTCATATGCGCAGACAATGCGGCTTGTCATTTTGCCGCAATCGGTTGCGCGGCTCATCCCGCCGGTCGCAAACGAATTTATCATGATTTTAAAAGACGCGTCGCTCGTCTTCGTAATAGGGCTGCAGGACATTACGACAATATCAAAATCGGTTTCGGCAAACGGCGACTATTTGGTATTTGTGCCGGCGCTCGTGATTTATCTTATAATAACGGCGTTTTTCTCGTTCGTGTTCACAAAGCTCGAAAAGCGCTTTTCGGCGTATTTGAGATAGGAGGTTTTTTGAATGGCGGAAGCAAAATCAATGATAAAAACGGTGAATTTGTGCAAAAGCTTCGGTTCGCACAAGGTTTTGAAAAACTGCTCTCTCACAATCGCGCCGGGCGAGGTTGTCGTGCTTATAGGCCCGTCGGGGGCGGGAAAATCGACCTTTTTGCGCTCGCTGAACCATTTGGAAACAATCACCGAGGGACAAATATATATTGAGGACGTTTTAATTGACGACCGCGGTGGGCATTTGCAGAAAACGAAAGTTCCCAAGGCGACAGTCAACGCGGCGCTGCTCAAAATGGGCATGGTGTTTCAGCGCTTCAACCTCTTCCCTCACCAAACGGTGCTTGAAAATGTGATGCTGGCGCCGGTGAACGTGAAAAAGATACCAAAAGCCGAGGCTGAAAAAACGGCGAAGGAGCTCATTGCGCGCGTGGGGCTGACGGACAAGCTCGACGCATACCCCGGAAGTCTTTCCGGAGGACAGCAGCAGAGAGTTGCGATTGCGAGAGCGCTCGCGATGAAGCCCGACATAATGCTCTTTGACGAGCCGACAAGCGCGCTTGACCCCGAGCTCGTCGGCGAGGTTTTGCAGGTTATGAAGGATTTGGCGAAGGACGGAATGACGATGATATGCGTGACGCACGAAATGGGCTTCGCCAAAGAGGTCGCGGACAGGGTCGTGTTTATGTATGACGGCGAAATCACCGAAGTCGGCTCGCCCGACGAAATTTTCACAAACCCCAAAGACCCAAAAACACAGGCGTTTTTGAAATCGGTTCTTAACATATGAGGAGGACTTTACCATGCAAAAGAGAAAGCTGCCGCCGATAGGGCAAAGGATAATCCGCTCCGCGGCGGGCGTTTTCGCGTGCTATGTCGTCTATCTTTTGAGAGGGAAAACGGGCATACCGTTTTATTCGATGCTTTCGGTGCTGTTGTGCGTTCAGCCCTACACGGGCAAAATGCGCACAATGGCGCTGCAGCGCGTAACGGGCTCATTCATCGGCGCACTGTACGGGTTGGCGGTGCTGCTGCTTCAACTCTCGGTGTTCGGAATTTACGACACCGCCGTAGGCTACGCCATGACGGCATTTTTTATCATCCCAATCATCTATACGACGGTTTTGCTTGACAAAAGAAACGCGTCGTATTTTTCATGCGTCGTGTATCTAAGCATTGTCGTAAACCACATAGGCGACCAAAATCCGTATATATTTGTTTTAAACAGACTGACAGACACGTTTATCGGCATTGCGATAGGTCTCATTGCCAATTCGGTCAGACTTCCCCGCCGCAAGCTGAACGACCGCCTTTTTGTTGCGCGCCTTGACGATATGCTCTCCCCTATCAAAGAAGAGCTTGAGCCGTATTCAAAGGTTGAAATAAACAGAATGATTGACGACGGAATGAAATTTACCGTCGCAACGATGCGGACGCCCGCGGGGCTAATTAAGCCGCTGGACGGCATAAATATGAAGCTGCCCGTAATTGTGATGGACGGCGCGGCGCTTTACGACATAAACGAAAACAGCTATTTGAGAGTTTATATAATTTCAAACGACATGAGCGGGCAAATTGTCACAATGATGCGAGAAAGCGGTTTAAACTGCTTTATAAATTCCCTTTGTGACGACACTCTTGTGATATTTTACAATAAGCTTCAAAACGATGCTGAAAAGGACATTTACAAAACTCTGCGCCGCTCTCCGCACCGCTGCTACATGAACCGCGAGCCCTCCGAAAAAGACAGGATTGTCTATCTCATGGCAGTTGACAGGACGGAAAAAATATTGGCGTTTTATGAAGAATTTAAAAATTCGCCGATTGGCGAAAAGGTGAAGATACTCTGCTACCCCTCCGACGACTACAAGGGTTACAGCTATATTAAAATATACAACAAAAACGCCTCCTGCCGCAAAATGGCGTCGTTTTTGGCGGAGGACATCGAGACTGCAAAAACGCTTTACGTCGGCGCAAGCGACGAATGCGACGTAAAAGCCGAAAACGGGGGACTTAATGCAATCGCGAAAACGTTGAAGCACACATATGAGCCATTTATATTGCACATAAATCATGAATTGTGTACGTTTTGTGTTTTTTGAAAATCAATATTGATTTATGCCGAAAGATGTGATAAGATAAAATTACTAACAAGATGTTAACGAGAATTTAATACGATTTTAACACGGGAGACTGAACAACGATGAGTATATTCAATTTTATTACGTTGCTTGGCGGTTTGGCAATCTTTCTTTTCGGAATGAGCATCTTAGGTGAAGGACTTGAAAAATTTGCGGGAGGTACCTTAAGCAAGGTACTTGCGGGCATGACGAGCAGCCCCATTAAAGGGCTTCTTTTGGGGGTAGGCATCACGGCGGCAATCCAGTCATCCTCGGCGGTGACGGTCATGGTCGTCGGCTTTGTCAATTCCGGTGTGATGGCGTTTGAACAATCTATCGGCATTATTATGGGTGCAAATATCGGCACAACGCTCATGTCGTGGCTGTTGGCTTTAACCGGCATCAGCGGCAGCGCATGGTATCTGCAAATTTTAAAGCCGACGACGTTCACGCCTGTTTTAGCGTTTATAGGGCTTATTTTGTACATGCAAAAGGGCAGCAAAAAACGCAACTTGGGCTATCTTTTCATAGCGTTCGCCATTTTGATGACAGGTATGCAGATGATGAGCGACACAATGAGCCCGCTTGCTGATAATCCCGAATTTCAAAAAATTTTCGTAATGTTTGAAAACCCCATCTTGGGTCTTTTGGTCGGCGCAATTCTCACGGCGGTAATTCAAGCCTCCTCCGCGTCAATCGGTATTTTGCAGGCTCTTTCGGCAACCGGCGGCGTTACATACGCCGCAGCCATCCCAATCATTTTGGGGCAAAACATAGGCACATGTATCACGGCGCTTCTCTCCTCCGTCGGCGCGAACAAATCCGCAAAGCGCGTCAGCGTTGTCCATCTTCTCTTTAACATATTGGGCGCGGTCATCTTTATGGTTGTGTTCTACGGGCTCAACGCAATCTTGCATTTCAGCTTTTTGGACGAGGCCGTCACGGGCTTCGGCATCCCGATTATTCACTCGTGCTTTAATATTATTGTGACTATCGTTCTTTTCCCGATGAATAAGCTTCTTGCAAAGCTGGCTTATATCATCATCCCCGAATCAAAGCATTCGGAAACCATGGAGCTTTTGGACGAGCGTTTCCTTTCAACTCCCTCCGTTGCGGTCGAACAGTGCCGCAAGGCGGTTCTCGAAATGGCGGAATGTGTGAAAAACGCGCTCGAGCTTTCGATGAAGCTCTTTAAAAAGTACGATGAGAAAACGGCGACGAAAATTCTTGAATATGAAGACGAAACCGATAAATATGAGGACAAAATAGGAACATATCTTGTGAGGCTTTCCGAACGCTCCGTTTCGGAGGAGGACAGCCACAGAATAAGCCTCATCCTTCACATAATAGGCGACTGGGAGAGAATAGGCGACCACTGCGTAAATCTGCTTGACAGCGCAAAGGAAATGCAGGAAAAGGGAATCACATTCAGCGCCGACGCGCAAAAGGACATTGACGTTATCGCCGCCGCCCTGCGCGAGGTACTCGATTTGACGGAAAAGGCGTTTGAATATGAGGACTACGAAGCCGCAAAGCGCATCGAGCCGCTTGAAGAGGTCATTGACTCACTTCGCTATCAGCTCAAGGAGCGCCACATTCAAAGGCTCCAGCAGGGCAACTGCGGCATCGAAACAGGCTTTGTCTTCTCCGATATGTTAACCAGCATGGAAAGAATTTCCGACCACTGCTCAAACGTCGCCGTCGCCATGATAGAAATTTCCGAAAGCGCCTACGACCGCCACGACTATTTGGCAAAACTCAAACACTCCGACAGGTTTGAAGAAGAATTTGAACAATTCAGCGATAAATATAAGCTGAGCGAATAAAATAAGGCTGCATCGGAAAAAGATGCAGCCTTATCTTTTGCTTAGCATAAATTTTATTTGTTTTGATTCTTTCCCCTGCTGAAATTTTCGGAATATTGTACTTCAAATCCGTCTCTTATCTGCGTAAGAGATTTTATAATCTCCGCAAAAGCGAAATACGGCAATGTTTGAAATGCCGCTGAAAGTGCAAAAGCAAAGAATAATGCCGCAGATTCCATTATTACCGCAACTATGATTCCCATGGCTGCAGTAATAATTGCTAATGTAACAGCAACGCCTATTAAAACTGCCGAAATTGTATTTTCTCCACCGCTTATAGGTGATAAGCTTGAAGGGTGTTTGGGTTTTGGTATTACTTTCTTCGACTTTTCAATTTCTGCAACTTTGCGGAGCTTGGATTGAAGCAATTCCCATTCTTCGTCTGTTATCTTGATCGGAACTTCGCGATAATATTTCTCCGCGCCATTTACATAAGCGACTTTCGGGCAATCCGATGTCTTATAATCTTTTGGTGACATCTCTCTTTCTGTAAGATTCAAGTTGATCAACACTCGATTTCTTTCATTAAGGATAACTTCATCCTTATCCCGCAAACATTTTTCCAGCTTTTCATTCATAAATTTTTCCTCCTGTGTGCTTTATTTATTTGACAGCTCTTCGCTGTTAATTAAACGCTTGTTTATTTCCAAATATAAAAACTGCGCGGTCAAAATCTCGACCGCGCAGAAAAAACGCAGCCTCGATTT
>JAJQCX010000031.1 GCA_021202495.1 Clostridia bacterium
CAAAGCTTCTTTTGCCGACTACAGCAGAAACGTTGAATCAACGCCGCGCGAAAACGCAACCGCAACGCTGCCCATACTTTTCAAGTAATCCTTTAATTTTTGATATTTTATATCTGAATTTCTCAAATATTTCGCCTCAATTTACGGGGATTAACCTACTTTGTCTATCTTTTATATAGGCTATAAGCGTATTATATACCTCTGTGAGGATATATGTCAAGACAAAATGAAAACGACAGCTTTGAAATTAAAACTGCCGTTTCCACTTTGCAAAACAGAAATGAATTTAGAAGGTTATTTCCAACCGCACATCATTTGACGCACGGAGGTTATCAAATAATATATTCCGGCTCCTTGGGGAGTATGCGCTTTAAAAACTGCTTTGTCCTCTCCTCTTTGGGATTATAAATCACCTCATCGGGAGTGCCTTGTTCAAGGATTGTTCCGCTGTCCATGAATACAACCTTATCCGCAACATCGGACGCAAAGGAAATCTCATGCGTCACAACAATCATTGTAACGCCGCTTTGAGCGACTTTTTTTATTATGTCAAGCACCTCTCCCACAAGCTCCGGGTCGAGCGCGCTTGTCGGCTCGTCGAAAAGAATAACCTCAGGATCGAGCACAACAGCCCGTGCAATACCTACCCGCTGCTGTTGACCGCCCGAAAGCTGTGAGGGGTAGCTCGTGAGCTTATCTCCCAATCCTACCCATTCGAGAGCTTCCTTCGCCTTTTTTACGGCTTCGTTTTTTGGCATTTTCCGCGCCGTGATAAGCCCTTCCGTCACATTTTCAAGCGCCGTTTTGTTCGCAAACAAATTATAATTTTGAAATACAAACGCCGTCTTTCTGCGCACATCCAATATTTCCTTTTTCCTCGCTCTGTGCAAATCCACAATCTCGTTGCCTATCCTAAGCTCACCTGCGTCGGCTCTTTCGAGAAAATTTATGCAGCGCAGCAGCGTCGTCTTTCCCGAGCCGCTCACTCCGAGAATAACTACCACGTCGCCCTTGTTCACGGTCAAGTCCACTCCGCGCAAAACCTTATTGTCGCCGAAGCGTTTTTTTACATTTCTAAGCTCTATCATATCGTCCTCCTGAATTTTCCCGAATGCTTTTCCGCCTGCGCGGCAGCAAATTCGACCACTATCGAAAACGCCCAATAAATTACGGCTGCCGCCAAATAGCCTTCAAAAAAGCTGTAATCCACCATGCTCGGAATGAGGCTTCCTTGTGTCACCTCAATAATTCCCACAACGGAAACTATGCTCGAATTTTTGATAAGCCCTATCACGTTGTTCGTCAGCGGAGGAATTGTCACCGGCACTATCTGCGGCAAAATTATTTGCCGTATGGTTTGAATCTTTGTCAGCCCCACGCTGTAGCCCGCCTCGTTTTGGGCAAAATCAACCGATTCAAGAGCTCCGCGAATGCTCTCCGTCACTGAGCATATGGCGTTGAGCGAAAGTGCGAATATACCTATCCACAAGGTGTCCACGTCCGCAATTGTTTTGCTGCTGTGAAAAAAAGCGAAAACATCGTTCATGCAGCTCATAAAGAGCAGATTATAGATGAGCAGCGCCACAACAGTCGGCACACCTTGATAGAGCGTGACAAACACGGTAAAAATTTGACTTAATACAGGCACATTGTAAAAACGAACGAGTGCGATTATTCCGCCTATGATAATTGCGATAAAAAGCGATATAAACACCAGCTTAACCGTATTCGGAAAATAGGCAATGCCCGATTTCAGTCCGTCAAGAAGGTCGTCGAGATTAACGCTCATGTCTTCGCCTTCTTTCCGTATGTCACAGCCCTGTTCAGCCAATCAAACGCAATCCGCATGATAAAGCTTATGATTATGTATACTATCGCCACAAACACATATCCTTCAAGCATATGTCCCTGTGCCGAGCCGAAAGCATTTGCTCGCCCCATGAGGTCGATAACGCCGATTGAAAACACAAGCGAAACATTCTGAAACAGGCACACAAAGTCAACTCCGAACGGCGGAATTGCCGTTTTAATCGCCTGCGGAAAAACAATCCGTACCATTGTCTGCAATTCCGTCAATCCGACGCTGTAACCCGCTTCAATTTGTCCTATCGGGACTGCTTTAATTGCAGTATAGAAAATGGATGAGAGGAACGCTCCTTGGTTTAAAACAAACGTCACATACGCAAAATATATTTTATCCCATGTTCTGCCGATATTTAAGCCGAAAATCGGATTTATAAATATCGGCAGCCCGTACATTATAAGGAAAAGCTGCACCAGCATCGGCGTGCCGCGCATAAACGAAATATATACCGTGCATATTTGATACAAAACCGGCGGTTTCTTCAGCCTGACGAACGCGACAAGCAAGCCTAAAATTATGCCTCCTATCGTCGCAATTGCCACAATTTCAAACGTCACCGGCAAATACGGAAACACCTGCCGTGCCGCAGCGGTGAATCTGTCCCACGAAAATAGACCGCTCATGGCTCATCACTCGCTTTCGGTGTAATCGCCGCCAAGCACCTCCACGGAAATCTCAGCCAAACGCCCCGATGCTTTCAATTCCTTCAAAGCGCCGTCAACCGCTTCCTGAAGCTCGGTGTTGCCCTTTTGATAGAGGTAATATGTCGACGACGACTGCAGCGGCTCGTCAAGCGCTCTCAAAAAGTCGCTGCCGTTGCCGTATTCTTCGTTCCAAACGTCAATGTCACGCTGTGTTTTAAATGTCGCGTCCCATCTGCCGTTCTTCAAGCCTTGGGTAACCTCCTCCGGCGTCCACGAATCAGTATTTTCAATTATAATGGGATTGTCGGGATGTGCATTGTTATATTCCTCAACGTAGTATTGTGAATTGTCGCCGGTGGGAATGTAAACCACTTTGCCTGCAAGATCATCAAGCGTCTGAATGTCCGTGCGGCTTGTGAGCACGACCGGATATGTAACAAACGTCGTGTAGCTTTCCTTTCCGAAGAGATAATTTTCCTCTCTTTCGGGGTTTGTTTCATATTGGTGTGCCGCAAGGTCAATCTGTCCCGCGCCGAGAGAAACGAGAATGTTCTTAAACGCCGCTGTCTGATATTCAAATTCATACTGTGGCAAAAGCTCATCAACAGCCTTTAAAACCTCAAGCTCATAGCCCGCAAGATTGCCGTTGTCGTCAAGATAGCAATACGGCTCATATTCCGTTCCCGTGCCGACAATTATCGTCTGCACACCCGCTTCTCCTTGTGCGTCGGAAGCCCCATTATTCGAGCATCCCGCCGAAAACGTCAGCAGAGCTGCAATGCCTGCAATTGCGACAAGTCTTTTAAAATTGATTCTTTTCATAATTAACAGCCTCTTTCCGATTATTTAAAATTTTTGAGTGATATGTGTCCGTCAACCCGCGAAAAATATCGCGTTATTTTGTCAAGCGCCTCCGCAATCGTACATTCAACGTCAAAGCACGATACTGCGGATTTTTCAAACTGCTTGCGGACATTAAAGCCCGCGCTTTTACAGATTACACATCGACAATCGGACACAATTTCGGCTTTTGTGCGCCCTCCGCAGCCCGTAGCGGCGGGAGCGCACCCTCTACATCGCTCTCCCACCGCGCTCTTTTCTGCGGCAGGCGGCGCAATGCTCTCCCTTGTTTCGGAAAGCGTGTATTCCTCGCCCTGAACATTGTAAATCATGAGATTTTTCGCTTCGCCGAAGCTCAAATCCACATTTATTCCGTCCGAGGACGCCACCGCAATTTTATATGACATTATGCCCATCAGCTCCTTTCGGAGAAAATTTGTTAATTGAAGCGCTGAAGCGCCACCGAATAAATATCCTCTATCAGGCGAATGCCTCCCGTGTATCCGACATAAAAATCATCCAGAACGACCTTGTCCTGCACAGGCCAGGCAATGTTTAAGTAATGCCCCTGCATCTCGTTTGCAACCGCCTTTTCGTAATAGCTGCCCAAAATGAGCGGATATCCGTGATAATTATGTTCTCTTATTTCATTGTGAATTTTAAAGCTGTCGGTTTCAAAGGCAACCTCCGCCTTTATGCCGTAATTCAGACTTTCAAATTCCTTTTTAATGCTTTCGCGAAATTGCTTGGGCGTATCGTCCGTTACATATTGCTTTGCCGGAGTAAGCCCCAAATCATTCGCCAAAAATTTTGTTATCCCAAGCGTATACTGCGCGTCCGCCGCAACGGTGAACTGCTTTGCCATAACTCTCGCCTCAAGGAACATATCGGCGTAGCGCTCTATGAGATAATAGTAATAATTTTCATGCCGCGTTATAACATCTTCAACAATTTCCGGCTCAACGCCCGCAAACGATGCCACTTCGCGCAAGAATTTACTTGTTTCAAACGCTCCTATCGGCAGTGTTTTATAGTGAAGATAGGGGAGAGCAAGCTTTCTCTCCATTTTCTTCATGTTTCCGACCGATACCCACGGCGAAACGAGAAGATTGAACTCCGCTTCGGGAATTTTTTTGATATTTTCGAGTCCGCGCCCATAGCCGAATATTGTGTTCGGCACAAGCCCGATTTCACGCAAAAGGTTTTCTAACTCCCGCAGGTTTCCGAGCCAAAACAAATCCTGATAGGGAACGTCGGCCCAGATGTTCACAAGCCCCTTTTGCCTCGTGTCGGACTTTTTCAAATATTGTTCGATAATTGCATCTATGACCTGTTCATGACCTTTGTAATTGTTGCCCTTAAATCCAGCCGTCGAAGCGTAAATCACCGGCTTTTCGGCATCTTTAAATTCCGATACAATCTCCTCAACATCGTCACCCACAATTTCAGGGATGCAGCCGGTCAAAACGACGTATAAATCGGCATCGATAACTTTGAGCGCGTTTTCTATTGTTGAAGTGAGCTTTTTTGCCCCTCCGAACACAACGTCCTTTTCGTTTATGCTCGTACACGGAAATATGTTAGGCGAAAAATATCCGCTGCTTCCCACCGTGTCGGAAAGCTTTTGCGCACAGCCGGGACCCGAATGAAGAATGGGGATTGCCCTTGTTATCGCCTGCACCGTCTGCATCGCGCCCATCGCGCACTTATAGCGTTGTTTGTCAAGCAACTTTGCCATTACTTACCGCCCTCCTCTAAGAATTTGTCTACGTTTTGACCGTACCACCAATCCGTATACGGCAGCTTCACTCGCTTTGCCAGGTTTTGCTCAAAGCTTCTGTTATGTATGCTGTTTAAAATGTCGTGCGCAAATTCCAATGTATGCTTGTAACCGAATATTTTATATTCATCGTCTACATAAACTGCCGGCGTTCCGTTCTTTATCGCCCAAACCGTAGAGCCCGGATGTCTTGACAAATACAAATCCGGCTGATATTTCTTCAAAATATTCATAACCTCATAGTTCTGCTGGTCGGCTACGCTTGCTTCAAAATCTATATCATTGTTCAAAAGATATTCCATCGACGGCGGCACATCGCCGTTTTCGTATTTTTTATCATAGTGCCATGCAAGCGCCCAAACGACCTCAATTCCAAGCTCGTTCAATACTCTCGACACCTCGAACGTATATCCCGGTCCCATGCCGATTACCGCTTTAAGCCCCTTGAGCTGCTTCTTTATTTCTTCAATCTGCGGTATGTATATCGCTCTTTGCTCGGCGATATATTTTTCTATCTTTTCGCTTCTGTCGGTTACACGGCCTATCTCACGCAGCCACGTTTCAAACCCCGCAATACCGAGAGGGTTTATCGTGCGTATGTAAGGCACACCGTATTTTTCCTCCAATGCGTTTCCGAGGCAATTTCCGAGCGTTCCGCAAATGCACGTTGTCGCAAGCGACTCCGACATATGCGACAGTTCCTCCACAGTCGAATTACAATACAAAAACATAGGATACAAATCAAAATTCGCAAACATTTCGATGATTTCCGGTCTGATGCTCTCGAAAAAGTTTTTAAAATTGATGACATTGCGCTTTTTTTCGGGCGGCTTTACAATTGAGCTTAACACCGCATGATCCGCAATGTCAAATCCCGTCGCCCAAATGCGTGACTTAAAACCCTCGCAGTGTACTGCCGCGATAGGTACGTCAATCTTGTCTTTGACATCATCGACAACGCTGTCGATGTCTTCGCCGATTATTCCCGTTGCGCACGAGCTTGATACAAATATAGCTTTCGGGCTGTATCTGCGGTATACCTCTAAAATTATTTCTTTCAAGCTCTCCGTTGAGCCGAATATCGTATCGTTTTCGTCCATGTCCGTTCCGACGTAAATTGTGTTGCTCTCTATCCCGCGTTTCTTTGCCATTACCCTGCTCATGTAATATGCATTTGCCGCTACGGTTGAACATCCCGCCGGACCGTGATGAATGACCGCTACATCTATTATTGCTGCCAATTGGCTCAGCGCACATCCCGAAAGGCAGGTGCTTGACTGCGAAAAGCACCTTGAGCAGCCCCGCAGCGTACCGCATTCGCTCTGCTGTGCCAAATCGCTTAAGCTTCCGATATAGCCGGTGATAGACCCTATGCGGTTTTCCCTTGTCGCCAAGTTTGAATTTTCAAGATTTATTGACATATGACCACCCTCTCTTAAATTTTATAATCGTCCGCAATATCCATCATGCCGAACTCCATCAAAATTTCTTCAAGTCGCTCCTGCGTCATCGGTGTAGGAATGACAAAGTCCTCATTGTCAATCACTGCCTGCGCCAAATTGCGGTACTCCTGCGCCTGATTTGACTGCGGCTTATATTCAATCACCGTCTGACGGTGGATTTCCGCGTGCTGTACAACGTTGTCTCTCGGCACGAAATAGAGCAGCTTTGTTCCAAGTTCCTTTGCAAATGCCCTCAGCAGCGACAGTTCTCTGTCCACGTTCCTGCTGTTACAGATTATTCCGCCAAGCCTCACTCCGCCCGCCCTTGCGTAGCGGCTTATGCCCTTTGAAATGTTGTTCGCCGCGTAAAGCGCCATCATCTCCCCGCTCGCAACAATGTAAATTTCCTTTGCCTTTCCCTCACGGATAGGCATCGCAAAGCCGCCGCATACAACGTCGCCCAAAACGTCGTAGAATACATAGTCCAAATCGTCCGTATACGCTCCCAAGTTTTCAAGCATATTTATCGAGGTGATTATTCCGCGTCCCGCGCAGCCCACTCCGGGTTCGGGACCGCCCGACTCTACGCATTTTGTTCCGCCGTAGCCTATGCGCATTATCTGCGAAAGCTCAATGTCCTCGCCTTCATCACGGATGGTATCAAGCACAGTTTTCTGCGCCAACCCACCAAGCAGCAATCTTGTCGAATCCGCCTTCGGGTCGCAGCCCACAACCATTACCTTTTTGCCCTTTTCCACAAGCCCCGCCGTCAAATTTTGCGTCGTTGTGGATTTGCCTATTCCGCCTTTTCCGTATATCGCAATCTGTCTCAAATTCGCCATTTTTGTTCAAGTCTCCTTTTAATTTATACTGAATAACCGTTGCACCTTGATATATTTCACCATTTTTTCCGCAGCTTCTTTTATTGCGCCCGACATTTCAAAAAGTGTCATGCCTCTTTTTTCAAGCATCTGCGCCGCTCCGGGACCTATCATCTGTGCCAAAACACAGTCGCAGTCGCCCAGCGCCTCCGCCACAGCTATAACTCTTTCATCGTCATGCCCTGTACCGGCACAGACCCGCGTCACACTTCTTTCCTCGACGATTTTGATTTCTCCCGTTTCGTCGTCACATTCCGCAATATAAAATTTATCGGCTTTTCCGAAATGCACGTCGATATTCTCCCCGTCACTTGACGCTGCCGCCGCTCTTATAACCATAATCGTTCCTCCCATCAATCAGCCGTGAGAAAATGTTTCTTTTGCGGCAATTCTCTTTTGATAGATTTGATCTCCGACCTCTTTTCCGCCCGGTATTCCCACAGCATCGGCGCGGCAGCGTTGGCAGTGGCGGAACACATCTATGTATTTTCCTGCCTTTTCCCGCGCTCCGTCTATTTCCGCACAGTTCGGCTCTCGGCAATAGGCAAGCTCACTTTGGGCAATGAGCGGGATAATGTTATATATCACGCCTCCCGCCTGCGCTGCGGCTTTTGCCACATCTTCAATATGTTCACCGTTTATCTCAGGCACGAGCACCGTGTTCACCTTAACGCTTATCCCCGCGTCCGCGACCTTTTTAATTCCCTTCAGCTGATTTTCAATTAAAATCTCCGCACCCGCCTCGCCGTCTATTTTTTCTCCGTGATACAGAATGAATTTGTTAAGCTCGGCTTCAATTTTCGGGTCAACCGCGTTGACCGTCACGGTAAGAGTGTCAATCCCAATATCTATTATTTCATCGGCTTTTTCATAAAGCAGCAGCCCGTTTGTGCTCATGCATTTTATCAGCTTGGGAAAGTGCTCTTTCACCAATCTGAAAGTTTCAAGCGCATGATTGGTCGCAAGCGTGTCGCCGGAACCCGCAATGCCCGCCACCGTTATCTCCGGGCAAAGCTCCAACGCCTTTTCTATCGCGCTGATTGCTTCTTCGGGTTTTAAAATTTTACTCGCCACTCCGGGACGCTGCTCATCATCGTTTATCGCTCTGTCGCAAAATCGGCAGGCGATGTTGCACACAGGGCAAACCGGCAAATGTATTCTCCCTGTCTTATTCGCATATCCTCCGAAGCACGGATGCGACCTTTTCAAATCCTCATATGTATTGCTCATATCTCACACCCCTATGCCGTTTGTAAAAAAAATCGGACAACTCAAAGGCTCATTTCTGAAAACCTCCGGTTGTCCGGTCAGTTCTTTACTCGTATTTTTTTCGTCTGCTCTATCTGTACGACCTTGCCGTCCTGCACAATCACTGTTATTTGCCCGTATTCCAATTCCTCAATCATTTTTCGGACGATTTCAGGATAATCCTTTGGCAATTTCTCCGCCATATAAATGCACCTCTGCTCCAATGCCTACTTAATCACTAAGTTATATAGGTTTTATTTATCGCTTATTATACTCTGTACATTTATATTTGTCAATCTTTTTTTGCAAAAAATATTCACAATTTTTTCACACTTTTATTCTGAATTTATAGCGTTTTTTATTCTGTGCAGTGCCTCCGCGAGCGTTTTTCGAGGGCAGGCAATGTTAATTCGTTCAAATCCCGCACCCGCGTTTCCGAACGCCGAGCCTCTGTCAAGCCATACCATCGCTTTTTTGGAAATAATATTTTCAAGCTCTCTTTCCCTCAATCCCAATCCTCTGAAATCGAGCCATAAGAGATAAGTTCCTTCAGGCTCAATAAGCTTTATCTCCGGCATCTCATTTTTTAAATATTCCCTCACAAAATCGATGTTTCCCTTGACGTATTCAAGCATTGCTTCGTACCAAGTCTCACCGAAATTATACGCGGCTTCGCTCGCGGCAATGCCCATTGTGTTTAGCTGACTGAAGCCCGCCGCCGCAAATCTTCCTTTGAATTTTTCCCGCAGCTTTGTATTTGATATAAATATGTTGGCGATATGCAGCCCCGCAAGGTTGAATGTTTTGGCAGGAGAGGTACAGGTTACGGCAATATTATCAAAATCTTCGCTTATTGACGCGAACACTGTATGCTTTTTCTCACCGTAAACAAAATCCTCATGTATCTCATCGCTCACCACAATAACGCCGTGTCTCAGGCAAATTTCGCCCATTCTTGTCAATTCCTCTTTCGTCCACACCTTCCCCACGGGATTATGCGGGCTGCAAAGGATAAAGAGCTTCACATTATTTTCGACTATTTTTCGTTCAAGATCCTCAAAATCAGTATGGTATCTCCCATCCTCGCTTAAAATGAGATCGCTGGACAACACAGATCTGTTGTTATCTCTGATAACGTCCATAAAGGAATAATATACAGGCTGCTGCACCAAAACCGCATCACCCTTTTTGGTGTAAGCTTGCACAGCCATTGCAAGCGCGAACACAACCCCCGGTGTTTTTATCATGCTTTCTTTTTTGACCGTCCAATCAAATTTTTTCTTCATCCACCCTGCGACACTTGCAAAATAGCTTTCCTTGCTCTCGGTGTAGCCGAATATTCCATGCCGCACTCTTTGCTCCAGCACATCCAAAATGAGGCTTGACGTTTGAAAATCCATGTCCGCTACCCAAAGTGGCAATATGTCTTTATCGCGTCCCCGCTCAACCGCAAAATCGAATTTAAGGCAATTCGTATTTCTTCTGTCAATAGTTTTATCAAAATCGAGATTTTTCTCCTCCATTATTGTTCACCCCCAAATGATGCAAATGCCTGCGCCAAATCACCTATCAGATCGTCCTTATCCTCAATTCCCACGGAAATTCGCAGTATTTTGTCTGTTATTCCAATCTTTTTCAGAGTGTCCTTCGGCACATCTGCGTGTGTTTGCGTTATCGGATATGTCAACAGAGTTTCAACTCCGCCCAAGCTTTCCGCAAACGGAATTAACCTTGTCGATTTCAAAACGTGAAGCGCCATCTCGCGGCTTTGCACCTCAAAGGTTATCATACTCCCAAAGCCCGATGCCTGCCCTTTGCATATTTCATATCCTTCCGTTTCCTCAATTCCCGGATAATACACATTTGTCACTGAATTCTCTCCGCGTAAAAATTCCACAATCGCCTTTGCGTTTTCCTGCGCCTTTTCCATTCTCAGCGGCAGCGTCTTTATTCCGCGCAAAATCAGCCATGCGTCAAATGGTGCCAGTCCCGATCCTATTGTTTTAATGATAAATCGCATTCTCTCCGAAATTTTTTCATCCTTCACAACGACTATCCCCGCAAGCGTATCGTTATGTCCGCCCAAAAACTTTGTGGCGCTGTGTATAACAATATCCGCTCCGAGAAGAAGCGGTTTTTGAAAATAGGGCGATAAAAAGGTATTGTCAACAATAAGCAACAGATTGTGCTTTTTTGCCGTTTGCGCCGTCTTTCTGATGTCAACTACTCGCATCATAGGATTCGTCGGTGTCTCGATAAAGATTGCCCTTGTGTTCTTTTTCACAAAATCCTCCGCGTTCTGTTTAACACAGTCGATATGGCTGAATTCAATTCCGTTTTTTGTGCTTATGTTGTCAAACAGTCTCACGCTACCGCCGTACAAATCCATATCCGTTATGATGTGATCCCCCGGCTGAAACAGCTCCATCACAGCTCCTATCGCCGCCATTCCGCTTGAAAACGCGAGCGCGTCGCAGCCTTCTTCCAATGCCGCAACCACCTTTTCAAGCTTCTCTCGCGTAGGGTTTTGCAACCGCGAATAATCAAAGCCCGTACTTTGCCCAACCTCAGGGTGCGCATATGTCGCCGTCTGATAAATAGGAAAGCTTATCGCCCCTGTTTTGTCACCGCCGAATTTTTCGCCGTTTCCGTATATACACTTTGCTGAAATCCCGTTTCCCATTTCTCAATCATCCTTTCTATGTAATCTTATAGCCTACCATTCCTATCATTTATATATGTTTTAATCCAGTATACCACACCTTTTTGATTTGTCAATAAAAATCCTCGTGTTTTGCTCGATAATAAAATTCTCCTAACCACCCACACAGGAATGTGTCACATCCCTGTGCAGACAGTTAAGGAGAAATATCATACTTCCACATCCGACTTATTCCGTTTATGCGTTCTCATCTTACTAATCGTTTTCAGCATTTCCTGCACTTTATCAGCTCCAAGATATTCCTTAATCCGCTTAAAATAGTTCTTTTCAAGTATTTCACCTTCTTGCAAATCATCTTTGATAACTAATCTTAGCCTTTGTTACTTTGCCGAAAGTAACGCAAAAGCACTTTTGTCAGCAAGCCAACAAAAATGCCGACAGGCTTTGCCTGTTTGCGCTCTGCGAGGCATATCGGCTGTCGCCGACGTGTTTCGCCCAAGGGCTGCACACGGCAGTGGCGGATAGTTTTTCCGAAAACTTCCGCCACTGCATTGATGCGAACGCTCATACTTTCGCGTTCCCGTGACGGTCGTGACGATAGTGACGGTCTTTTACATACCTATCACAAACATCGTCACGACCGTCACCATCGTCACGCGCTATCGTGCGTCAACGATATTTGCCGTCCCTCATGGGAACGAGTATTCTCATACTTAATACCGTATTCGTCATACATCCGACTCGCATTGACATTCAGCTTCTGTGTCAGCGTGTTCGGCTTTACATCTGCGTTTATGGCTTCGCACAATTCCGTTGCCGTTCCCGTCCATTCGTTCTTATCCGCCGTCAACAGCTGAGCCACCTTTTCGAGCAACGGCTCAGGCGGCTTTTTCCAAAGCTCTGTTTCCACGCTGTCAAGCATCCATATAAGCTTGTCCGTATCCCTTTTAATACTGTTATTCAATTAAAAAGCTTGATTATCCAATCGCGCCCTGTAATGCTC
>JAJQCX010000064.1 GCA_021202495.1 Clostridia bacterium
GTGCGTAATTGTGAGGTTGGTGTTTAGCATAAGGTTGTTTGCCCGTTTTTTTGCGGGATATTGTAGTGCGCATATGCGGCGGGCATGGCGCATCTGCCGCGGGGGGTTCGGTTGAGAAAGCCGAGTTGGAGAAGGTAGGGCTCGTACATATCCTCGATTGTGCGGCTGTCCTCTCCGATTGTTGCGGCGAGAGTGTCGAGCCCGACGGGGCCGCCGTCGAACGTCACCATTATCGCGTGCATCATTTTTTTGTCGATTGCGTCAAGCCCCAATTTGTCGACTTCGAGCATGATGAGCGCTTCGTCGGCGATTGACTTGTCAATTTTGTCGCTGCGCTTTATTTGCGCGTAGTCGCGGACGCGCTTTAGGAGCCTGTTGGCAATTCTCGGTGTGCCGCGCGAGCGTGCGGCGATTTCAGCGGCGCCGTCGTCGGCAATTTCAATGCCCAAAATTGTGCTTGTGCGCTTTATGATGCGCATTAAATCGTATTGAGTGTAGAGCTCGAGGCGTTCGATAACGCCGAAGCGATCGCGCAAGGGGGGCGAAAGAAGCCCGGCGCGCGTTGTTGCGCCGACAAGCGTGAACGGTTGTAAACTCAGGCGGACGCTCTGTGCGCTCGGTCCTTTGCCGACGATGATGTCGAGAGCGTAGTCCTCCATTGCGGAATACAAAATCTCTTCGACTGTGCGGGAGAGGCGGTGTATTTCGTCGACGAAAAGCACGTCCTGCGGACCTAAGTTAGTCAAAATTGCCGCCATGTCCATCGGCTTTTCAATCGCGGGACCGCTTGTGACGCGCAAATTGACGCCCATTTCGTTTGCGATGATGCCGGCAAGCGTCGTTTTGCCCAAGCCGGGCGGGCCGTAGAGAAGCGTGTGGTCGAGCGCTTCGCGGCGTTCGAGCGCGGCTTTGATGTAAATTTCAAGGTTTTTCTTGACTTTATCCTGCCCGATGTAGTCGTCCATCGTTTTGGGACGGATGCCGACTTCGGGTTCGTCACCCGCAAGCATTTTGGGCGATATCATTCTGTCGTCAAATTCCATTTGAGAGCCTCCTTAACGCTTCTTTGATAATGTCCTCGGTGGACATGTTCTCGCCGGAGATTGCCATGACGGTTTTTTGCGCCTCGCTGGGTGAGCAGCCCAATGCGATAAGAGCGTTGACGGCGCTTGAATCGGCTGACATTTTCGCGGCGGAGGTTGGAGAGGAGGTATAGACCGCATCGGAGGTATCGACCTTGCCCTTTAATTCGAGCACAATGCGCTGCGCCATTTTGGGACCGATGCCCTTGGCGCGTCCGATGGCTTTGGAATCGGATGAAATAATCGCCGCAGCAAGATCCGAAGGGGAGAGGGCGGAAAGAAGCGAAATCGCAGCCTTTGGCCCCACGCCCGAAACGCCGAGAAGCATTTTGAAATATTTAATGGAATCTCTTTCCGAAAAGCCGTAGAGGGCGACGGCGTCCTCCTGAACATGGAGATAGGTATAAACCGTGACCTCTCCGCCCGCTTTCGGAAGCTTATTTATGTCGGTAAGCGGCATCGTAACTTCGTACCCTACGCCGTTGACGTCGATAACGGCGCCCTTCTCGTCGGAATAGAACAATATACCTCTTAAAAATGAAATCATATTTTACCCTCTTTCATGCGTAGTGCCAAGTTGTTGAATTTTACGCTGTTGCCGTGGCAGATGGCGATAGCAAGTGCGTCGGCGGTGTCGTCGGGGCGGGGGACTTCGGAGAGCCCCAAAAACGATTTTACCATGTGCTGCATTTGCTGCTTGTCCGCTCTGCCGTAGCCGGTTAATGCCTGTTTGACTTGAAGGGGTGTATATTCGAAAAAAGAAACGCCCTTTTGCTTTGCGGCAAGTAAAATCACTCCGCGCGCCTGACCGACGGCGAACGCGGTTTTTGCGTTGTTGTTGAAAAAAAGCTCCTCCGCCGCGAGAGCGTCGGGGCGGTATTCGTCAATCAGGCGCACTATTTCATTATATATTATTTCAATCCTATTTTCAAGCGGTGTGTGCGCTTTTGTTATTATGGAATCGTAATAGAGCGGTTTGTAGCCGACGGACGTTTTTTCGATGACTCCCGTTCCGCAGATGGCAATGCCGGGGTCAACTCCCAAAATTATCATAAATCGTTCTCCGTTTTCAAAAAAAGTGTTGCCAAATATCAAAATGTGGTTTATAATATTCAAAGATATGTGGCATTACTATTATTTTATCATATTTAGGAGGAATTGCAATATGTCGAAAGAAAAATTTGTTCTCGCTTATTCCGGCGGTTTGGACACTTCAATCATCATTTCGTGGCTGAAGGAAAACTACGACTGCGAGGTTATCGCGGTTTGCGCTGACGTGGGTCAGGGCAAGGAGACCGAGGGACTTGAGGAAAGAGCTATCCGCTCCGGCGCGTCGAAGATTTATATCGAGGATTTGCGCGATGAATATGTGAAAGATTATATTTTCCCGACAGTTAAGGCGGGCGCGGTATATGAGGGTAAGTACCTTTTGGGTACGTCACACGCTCGTCCGATTATTGCGAAGAGATTGGTTGAGATTGCACTCAAAGAGGGCGCAACGACAATCTGCCACGGCGCGACGGGTAAGGGCAACGACCAGGTTCGCTTTGAGCTGACAATTAAGGCGCTTGCTCCGCAGCTGAAGATTATAGCTCCGTGGAGAATTTGGGACATAAAGAGCCGTGAGGATGCGGTTGATTACGCGGAGGCGCACGGAATTGAAATTCCGGTTACAAAGAAGGATCTTTATTCGAGAGACAGAAACATTTGGCACATCAGCCATGAGGGTATGGATTTGGAAGATCCGGCAAACGAGCCGCAGCTCGACAATTTGCTCAAGCTCTCCGTTTCGCCCGAAAAGGCGCCCGATGAGCCGACATATGTTACGATTGGATTTGAAAAGGGCGTGCCCGTTTCGCTTGACGGCGAGGTTATGGAGCCTGTTGCGCTTGTTGAAAAGCTCAACGCTTTGGGCGGCGCAAACGGCGTAGGCATTGCGGACATCTGCGAGGACAGACTTGTGGGCATGAAGTCGCGCGGCGTTTATGAGACGCCCGGCGGTACAATTTTGTACTATGCGCATGAAGAACTTGAATATCTCTGCCTTGACCGCGACACGCAGGCGTTCAAGCGTCAGGCGGCGATTAAGTTCGCGGAGCTCGTATATGACGGAAAGTGGTTCACACCGCTTCGCGAGGCGCTGTCCGCATTTGTTGACAGCACGCAGGAGACCGTTACGGGTGAAGTGAGAGTTAAGCTTTACAAGGGTCAGGTTTCGTCCGCGGGCGCAAAGAGCAAGTATTCGCTCTACAATGAGCAGATTGCAAGCTTCGGCGATTCCAAGGAGCTTTACAGCCACAAGGACGCGGAAGGATTTATCAACCTGTTCGGTCTGCCGCTCAAGGTGAGAGCGCTGATGAAGCAGAACAACGAGTAAAAAAAAATTGTGAGGGTGGAAAAATCCGCCCTCATGTTGTAAAAAGCATTCAATGCCATACACGATGCCATGCATCATTTTGAATGAAGTTGAGTGTCGGAATATAAAAGGAGGGCAAATAGTGTTAAAATGTTCTAAATGCGGTGCGGAAATGTCCGATAACGCAAAATTTTGTGCGCGGTGCGCTGCCCCATTGGAAAGACCCGCAGCGCCGCAAGAGAAACCGAAAGGCAAGCGGGGAGGGGTTATCGCTTTTTTTGTTATTATTGCCTTGTGTGCTGTGGTAGGTGTTGTAATGGCAAACGCCGATGTGTCTGTTGGTCAGACCACTTTGGGTGAACTAATGCCTTATCTTATTGTGATTGCAATTTTGGTGTGCTTTATTGTTTTTTGTATCTATATGTTTAGTGTAACGTCAAAAAACGCAAAACAGCAGAAACGGCGTGAAGATGAACTTAGAGCGCGGGGAATGTCTATCCATACTGCCTTTAATCATGTAAACGGTCTGCCTATCGCTGAAAATATGCTGTGTGAAATATTTTCATATCCCGACAGGCTTGAATTTAAATCGGGAACGACTAATATCATGCTCAAAAGAAATAAAATCACCGATATGTGCATAAAAACCGATACTGAAATCCAAAAGCAGGCGGTTTCAAGTGCAGGGGGTGCAATTGCGGGCGCTGTTATGTTTGGCGCGTTGGGCGCAGCCATTGGCGGCCGCACGAAAACTAAGAAGATTAAAACCACAACGCAATACTTAATCATTATTTACAGGGGCGAACAAGAGGAATTAAAATACATAGGCTTCGATATAAATCTCAACCCTCTTTCTGCCCCAAAATTAGTAAAAGAGTTTCACGAATTAAATACTACTTCGGGAATACAAATCGAACTTTAAAAAAATTCGTATGAAGTGATTTTTTTCGTATGGTTTAATATTATACACAGTGCGAATAAACATAAGGGAAAGCGAACATTCAAAGGAGAGTTTACATTATGAAGCTTTGGGGCGGAAGATTTGAAAAGGCGACGGATAAGAGGGTTGACGATTTTAATTCCTCGATTAGATTTGACAGCCGTCTTTACAGGCAGGACATTACGGGGAGCATTGCGCATGCGCGGATGCTCGGCGAGCAGAATATCATATCGAAAGAGGACAGCCTTCTTATTATAAAGACGCTGGGCGAGATTTTGGACGACATTGAAAACGGGAAGGTCGCGCTTGAAATTGACGCCGAGGACATTCACATGAATGTCGAAAAGATTTTGATTGAGAGAATCGGCGACGTGGGAAAGAGGCTGCACACGGGGCGCAGCCGCAACGACCAGGTGGCGCTCGATTTGAGAATGTATGTCAAAGACGAGATAAAGAACGTGAGCAAAATGATAGTGGAGCTTGAGGACACACTCATTGCGCTCGCCAAGGAGCATACAAAGACGATAATGCCGGGGTACACGCATTTGCAGAAGGCGCAGCCTATCACGTTTGCGCACCACTGTTCGGCATATATAAATATGCTGTTGCGCGATCTGGAGCGGCTGGACGAAACATACAGCCGCACGAACATGATGCCGCTCGGAAGCGGAGCATTGGCGGGAACGACGCATCCGCTAAACCGTGAGGCGGTGGCGGAAGAGCTGGGATTTGACTCTGTTACGCTCAATTCGCTTGACGGCGTTTCCGACCGCGATTTTGCGATTGAATTTATATTCGATTTGTCGCTCATTATGATGCATCTGTCGCGCTTTTGCGAGGAGCTGATACTGTGGTCGAGCAATGAGTTTCGCTTTGTGACGATGGACGACGCGTTTTCAACCGGCAGCTCGATTATGCCGCAGAAGAAAAACCCTGACGTTGCCGAGCTGATACGCGGAAAGACGGGGCGCGTTTACGGCTCGCTGACGGCGCTTTTGACGGTGATGAAGGGAATACCGCTTGCGTATAACAAGGATATGCAGGAGGACAAGGAATCGCTCTTTGATGCGGTTGACACGGTGAAGCTGTGCGTGCCGGTCTTTAACGGAATGATAAAGACGATGAAGGTCAACAAGGACGTTATGCTGCAGGGCGCGAAGGGCGGATTTGCGAACGCGACGGACGTGGCGGATTATTTGGTTAAAAAGGGCGTTCCGTTCCGCGAGGCGCACGCGATTGTGGGACATATGGTGCTGCTGGCCGAAAAGAAGGGCGCGGCGCTTGACGAGCTTTCGCTTGATGAGATGAAGGAGTGCAGCGAGTTTATCGAGGATGACATATACGACGCGATAAGCATGACGGCGTGCGTTGAGGGAAGAAAGCTGACGGGCGGCCCCGCGGAGAGCGCGGTGTTGAAATCGCTGGCTGTGGCGGAAGAAAAGATAAATAAATACAGATAACATAAAAAGCGAGGGTCAATTGACGCTCGCTTTTATGTATTTATAAAGATAGAGAGAACCTGTGATAATAACGCGTTTTTCGTTTGAAACGGCGGAAAGGGCGTCTGCTGGGGTGGGGGAAAAGCTGTATGGAATATTGAGCTCATCCGCGATTTGGAAAAGAGTTTCTTCGTCGGCGGAGCGGGGATTTTCGGGAACGGTTGTAAAGACGAAGCGGGAGGCGTGTTTTGAAAGGATTTTCAAAACGCCTGCGATGTCCTTATCGCGCATGGCGGCGTAAATGAATGCGAATTTTTCATTGCCGTAAAGGCGAGTGAGAGACTGCGAGAGAGCCGCTGCGCCGTCGGGGTTGTGCGCGCCGCCAAAGAGAATATTGGGCGATAAGAACTCAAGCCTCGCGGGGTGGGTGGCATGGGAAAGTCCGTAGGAAATGTGATTTTCGTCAATCCCCAAAAGGCGGGCGGTTTCCGCCGCGAGCGCCGCGTTTTCTACCTGATGAAGTCCCGCGATTGAGAGCGTTGTGCCGTTGTATGATTCATAGATGCCCGAAAGCTCCGTTGGCGGCACCGGAACGACGCGGAGCGGGGCTGATTTTTCACGGCAGGTACGGGAAATGATTTTCATTGCATCGTCGGGCTGATTTATCGTCACGACGGGGCGGTTTTCCTTTATTATTCCCGCCTTGTGGGAGGCGATGGAGGAAAGAGTGTTTCCGAGATAATCCGTGTGATCGAATGAAATGCGGGTTATGACGGAAACCGAAGGCGCGGGAATGACGTTTGTGGCATCAGAAAGCCCGCCCATGCCGGTTTCGATGATCGATATGTCGCAGTTTTGTTCAAAAAAATGAAGATATGCCGCGGCAGTCCATATTTCAAACGGGGAGGGCTTGTCGTCCATAGCTTCCGCCGCCTTTTCGAGGCGGGAGAAGAGGTTTGAAAGCGCTGTTTCGGAAATATTTTCGCCGTTTACGCGGATGCGCTCGTGAATGTCGCAGAGTTCGGGCGAGGAATAAAGCCCGACTTTTAACCCCGATGAAATCAAAATGCTTTGCAGAAAGGCGCAGACAGAGCCTTTGCCGTTTGTGCCGGCGATGTGGACGGCTTTTATTTTACGCTCGGGATTGCCTACAAGAGACAAAAGCCGCGACACGCGCTCCAAACCTAAATTGACAATAAAACGGGAGGTATTTGCGTAAGAAGCAAAGGACATTATTTACGCACCTGCTTTGCGAAAACGGGGAGATAGCTTGCTCCCGCGAAGATGACGACCGATTGAACGAGCATTTTGACGAGCGTCGCCGGAAGCCTGATGGGGATTGCCGCGATAAAGGTGGGAAAATACCCTGCGGCGGTGAGAAAATAGGTCGTTACAAAAATGTCGAGCAGAGCCTGCGCGATTACGCACAAAATGAGGCGCACGACATAGAAACGCGAAAAATTGTAACGCTTGTAGAAAAATAACCCGTAGATAAAGCCGGAGACAAATTCGACGAAACCTAGCTGCGGAAGATACGCCCCGACGGGTACCAAAAGCGCGTTCAAAAGGTCTCCCAAAAAGCCCGTAAGCCCCGCGAACACGGGACCGAAAAGCGCGCCCGTGACAAAGACGGAGATGAACTTTAACGGGATTTTGACGCTGTTGCCGATACGGAATGTGGCGTAGATTGCAAGCAGTGTCGTTATCGCGGTGAGAAGCGCCAGCTCGCACAGTTCCTTGACCGAAAGACGTTTGATGCCTAAAAATTCACACAAATTTTTCATAAACAAAAACACCCTTTCTTTGTATTGCAAAAATGCTACAAAAAAAGGATGTGTGGGGTTCTTTTAATGCAGCAACGGAATGCGGACATACTATCGCGGCAATCCGATTGCCTTCGTGGATGAGACAACTTCCCGCTCTCATCCCACTTGACGCAGTACATCCTACTTTGCCCATGCGATAAATATAGCACCGTGGTGCGGGTTTGTCAAGAGGGAGTTTGAAGGAGTGTTGAGTGTTGAGAGTGGAGTGTGGAGTTACGGAAAAAATTTTGCGGGGCACAATTTTTAATTGATGCGCCTGCGGGCGCGGAAAATTTTAAGCTGTAGTTTCTTAGAAGGGAAGCAAAAACGCTGCGAATTTATACATTCACAGCGCTTTTGCGATTGGCAGAGAATATTCATAGAGATGCTCCGGTGCGATGTCAATATCGTCACTCCATGAAACGGAGCTTCCGGACACCTTGGCGCGAAGGAAAAAAGCGCGGTTTTTGAGCGGAGCATAGATTGATTTTTCAAGCAGAGGCAAAGCGTTATACACTTTCTTTTCGCCGTCCGCAAATGTCAAAATCAATGTGTAATCATTTTGCGGCTGAACTTCTCTCACAACCCATGCGGGAGTTGTCACGATGCTCAATCTCCTTTCATAATTAGCAAAATTAACGAAGCGGTTCTATTTTATAAAGCGGCTGTTCTTTCATTGCAAGTTCCCAGTTTGCCAATAGCTCGTCCTTGTGCAATTCAGCCCATGCGGCTATAAATTTCTTTTGACGGCGGGGTATATCTCCCTCTTTAATTCACCGTCCATATCAAAAGTGGCTTCGTATCCTTGATAAGTCGCATGAAAATGAGGCGGATTGTGCTCACCGTTGTTATACATATAAATTATAATGCCAAAGAACATGGATATTGAGGGCATAATTATGACTCCTTACCGCTGGTTTATTGTTTTCATGTAGGTACTCTTCAATTATAATTATAGCAGAGGCGTTGTGAAAATGCAATTGATTTTTTATTGAAAACTGCGGCAGGGTTTTAATTTAATCCCGTCGCGGCGCATCTGTACAACATCGGTGCGGGGAGATTGTGCTATGTCGTATTTTTATATTGACCCAAAGAAAAATTTAGTTTATAATACAAACGATAATGCAAAAAAGGGTGAAGCAAATGAAGAGGCTGTTGATATATTTGAAGGATTACAGGCGGGAGTGTGTGTTGGGGCCGCTTTTTAAGCTTTTTGAGGCGCTGTTTGAGCTTTTTGTGCCGCTTGTTGTGGCGAGTATTATCGATGAGGGGATTGCGAAAGGTGATACGGGGCACATATGGGGAATGTCGCTTTTGATGGTTCTTTTGGGATTTGTCGGGCTGGCATTTTCGATAACGGCGCAGTATTTTGCGGCGAAGGCGGCGGTGGGCTTTTCGGGAAAGCTTAGAAGCAGGCTTTTTGCGCATATGCAGCGCCTTTCGGCAGAGGAGGCTGACAGCTTGGGGCAGTCGACGATGATAACGCGGCTCACGAGCGACATCAATCAGCTGCAAAACGGCGTGAATTTGGCACTGAGGCTCTTTTTGCGCTCTCCCTTTATTGTTATCGGCGCGGCGGTGATGGCGTTTTTTGTGGACGCGAGGTCGGCTGTGATTTTCCTTTTTACGATACCGGTTTTGTCGGTGATTGTGTTTGCGATAATGCTGGGCGGGGCTCCGCTCTATAAAAAGGTACAGGGAAAGCTTGACCGCGTGCTCGAATTGACGCGCGAAAACCTGACGGGCGTGAGAGTGATAAGGGCGTTCCGCGCGGAGGAAAAAGAGGAGAAGCTTTTTGAAAGCGAAAACAATGCGCTGATGAAAAGGCAGGTTTTTGCGGGGAAAATTTCGGCATTGATGAACCCGCTGACGGTTGTGGTCGTGAATTTGTCGATTGCGTACATACTGTATGCGGGCGCGGTGAGAGTTGACGCGGGATTACTTTCACAGGGCGAGGTTGTGGCGCTGATAAATTATATGTCGCAGATATTGACCGAGCTTGTAAAGCTTGCGAGCTTGATAATAACAGTGTCAAAGGCTGTGGCTTGCGGAAACCGTGTGGCGGATGTGCTTGACATGAAGGTCGGCATGGAAAAGAGCGAGGGGGAGCGCGGCGGAGATTACGAAATTGAATTTGACAACGTTGAGCTTCGCTACAAGGGCGCGGGTGCGCCGTCGCTTACAAACATTTCGTTCAAGGTTAAAAGAGGGCAGAGCGTGGGAATAATCGGTGTGACGGGCTCGGGCAAGAGCAGTCTTGTGAATTTGATACCGCGCTTTTACGACGTGACGGGCGGCAGAGTGCTGGTCGAGGGAAAGGACGTCCGCAGCTATGATACGGGCGAGCTTCGCAAAAAGATAGGCGTTGTGCCGCAGAAGGCGCAGCTTTTTAAGGGTACAATTCGCTCAAACGTGGCGTTCGGAAATAAGGACGCGTCGGAGAGCGTGATTTTTGATGCGATAAAATGCGCACAGGCGGAGGACGTTGTGAACGTAAAGGGCGGACTTGATGCTAAGATCGCACAGGGCGGAAAGAACCTTTCGGGCGGGCAGCGCCAGAGGCTCACGATTGCGCGGGCGCTTGCGGCACAGCCCGACATATTGATACTTGACGACAGCGGGTCGGCGCTCGATTATCAAACGGATTACAATTTGAGAAGGGCGATTGCCGAGCGGCGCGACATGACAACGGTTATCGTGTCGCAGAGGGCGTCGAGCGTTGCGCTGTGCGATTTTATTGTTGTGCTTGAGGACGGCGAGATTGCGGGAATGGGAACGCATGAGGAGCTTTTGGAAAGCTCGCCCGTTTATGAGGAAATTTATTATTCGCAGTTTGAAAGGAGTGAGAAAGCGTGAAAAACAGGGAAATCTTGAAAAAGCTTTTCGGGTATTTAAAGGGAAGCAGGCGTTACTTTGCGCTTTCAATCCTTTTGGCGGTTTTAACCGTGGCGCTGACGCTCTTTGTGCCGGTTTTGACGGGACTTGCGGTGGATGAGATTGCCGGAGAAGGAATGGTTAATTTTAAGGGTGTTATAGATATAATCGCCGTGATAATCGTATCCTCCGCGTTAAACGCTTTTTTGCAGTGGCTGATGAGTGTGATAAATAACCGCGTGACATATTCAATCGTGAGAAAGATAAGAATTGAAGCGTTTGAAAAGATACAGAAGCTGCCGCTGGAATACATAGACGCGCACCCGGCGGGGGACATTGTGAGCCGCGTTATCGCGGACGTGGATCAATTCGCGGACGGGCTTTTGATGGGGCTAACGCAGTTTTTTTCGGGTGTTATGACGATTGCGGGAACGCTTATATTTATGGCGGTGATAAACGTTAAGATTGCGCTTGTGGTTGTGCTTGTAACTCCCTTGTCGCTTTTTGTGGCGGCGTTTATCGCAAAGAGAACGCACTCGATGTTCACTCTCAGAAGTGAAACACAGGGCGAGCAGACGGCATATATTGACGAAATGACCTCGGGAAAAAACATTGTCGCGGCGTTCGGACAGGAGGACGCGGTGATTGAAAAATTCGATGAGATAAACGACAGGCTCAACGCGGCGACGCTGAGAGCGGTGTTTTATTCATCGATAACAAATCCGGCGACGAGGTTTGTAAATTCGCTCGTGTATGCGGGGGTCGCGCTGACGGGGGCTCTCAGCATAGGCGGCGGCTTTACGGTGGGAAGGCTGACGAGCTTTTTGAGCTACGCAAATCAATACACAAAGCCGTTTAACGAAATTTCCGGCGTTGTGACGGAGCTGCAGAACGCGCTTGTATGTGCGGGAAGAATATTTGAAATCATAGAGGAAGCGCCGGAGAGGGCGGACGACGAAAGCGCGGTGAAGGTGAGCCTCGATCGCGGCGACGTTGAAATCGAGCATTTGAGCTTTTCGTATGACAAGTCGAAAAAGTTGATAGAGGATTTTAACCTCAGTGTGAAAAAGGGGCAGAGAGTGGCGATTGTCGGTCCGACGGGGTGCGGAAAGACGACGCTCATAAACCTTTTGATGCGCTTTTACGATGCTGATTCGGGCAAAATATGCCTTGAGGGTGTGCCGATTAAAAAAATGACGCGTGAAAACCTGCGCGAGGGTTACGGCATGGTTTTGCAGGAGACGTGGCTGCGGCACGGGACGGTGAAGGAAAACATTGCGTTCGGAAAAGAGGACGCGACGGACGAGGAAATAATTGCTGCGGCAAAGGCGGCGCATGCGCACAGCTTTATAAAAAGGCTGCCGCAGGGTTATGACACCGTTATTTCCGAGGGCGGCGGAATGTTGAGCCAGGGGCAAAAGCAGCTTTTGTGCATTGCGCGCGTGATGCTGACAAGCCCGCCGATGCTGATACTCGACGAGGCGACGAGCAGCATTGACACGCGCACGGAAATGCGCATACAAAAGGCGTTCGCAAGCCTGATGAAAGGAAGAACAAGCTTTATTGTGGCGCACAGGCTGTCGACAATACGCGAGGCGGATGTGATACTTGTTATGCGCGACGGAAAAATTGTCGAGACGGGCAATCATAAGGAGCTTATGGCAAAGCACGGATTTTATGAGCAGCTGTATAATGCGGGGCTGCCGAATAAAGCGGCAAAGAGTTGACATAAAGATTAAATTTAACGAAAAATTCACTTTACAAATGAAAAATTATCGTGTATATT
>JAJQCX010000180.1 GCA_021202495.1 Clostridia bacterium
GTTGATATGATTCTCTTGCGAAATTTTGAAAGTTATTATATTATAGTAGGAGAAATGAGGCGGGAAGAATGATTGAGAAGAAAATGAAGCGGATTTCGTATGCGGACGCGGCGAGGATTGCGGCGGCGGGGGCTGTTGTGCTGCTGCATAACGCGGGGGTGCGGCTGTTGGGACCGGACGTGGGGAGCGGTGACTTTGTGTGGGCGGTCTTTTTTGACGCGTTCGCGCGGTGGTCGGTGCCGCTTTTTATAATGCTGAGCGGGATGCTGTTTTTAAATAAGGAAAAAAAGCTTGATATTAAAAGACTGTACAAGAAAAACATTTTGCGGCTCGTGACGGCGTTCGTCTTTTGGTCGTACATATATAATGTATATTTGCTGTTCGTTGAGACGCGGAGCGTGGTTTATTCGCTGACGAGGGCGTTTTTGAAAATCCCGGACGGAGAGCTGCATTTGTGGTATTGCTATATAATTGTGGGGCTCTACATTGCGCTGCCGTTTATAAAGCGCATGACGGAGAATATGACAAAGAGGGAGACGGAGTATTTTCTCGTTTTAAATATTTTGCTGACGTTTTTGCCCAAGACGCTGGAGAGCTTTGAAATATTTGCGCCTTTTACGGAATTTATCGGAAAGTTTGAGATAATGACGGCGGCGGGATATGTGGGGCTTTTTGTCGCGGGGTGGTACATAGATAATTTTGAGCATGGGAGGCTGTTTCGCGTTCTTTCGTATCTGGCGGCTGCGGCAGGATTTTTATATATGTTTTTGATGACGGTCTTTGTTTCGCGCAACGCGGGGGCGCTTGACGAAAGCTTTATGAGCTTTAAGGGGCTGCCGGCGTATTTGATGGCGTTCGGCGTGATGACGCTTTTTAAATCGACGATAGGGCAAAAGGAATTGAAAAGGAGAAGCGCGTCGAATTTGGCGAATTACGCAAAATACATGTTCGGGGTGTACATGATACACGAGCTTTTGACGCTTGTGCCCAACGCGCTCGGGTGGGTCATTTTGCCTAACATGATATATTTGAGCATACCGATACACGCGGTTATCGTTTTTGCGGTAAGTCTTTTTGCGGCGGCGATTATCGATTTGACGCCGCTTGGAAAGTATCTGATTTGAGGTGGATAAATGAGAGCGATATATGACGCGCTGAACGATGAGCGGTTTCAGTCAAGGCTTCAATTACATATGCCGGGGCATTTGGGCGGGCGCGGATTTGACGGATTTAAAATTGAGCCTGCAATGGACGTGACGGAGCTTGCGGAGACTGATGATTTGCACAATCCCGAAACGGTTATAAAAGCCTCGCAGGAATGGGCGGCGAAGGTATTTGGGGCAAAAAAGGCGTATTACATGGTAAACGGCTCGACGGGCGGAGTTTTGGCGATGGCGCTCGGGTTTTTAAAGGACGGAGACTTGGTGATAGCGGACAGGTTTTGCCACAAGAGCTTTGTATCGGCGCTCGCGCTGACGGGCGCGGAGGCAGTTTGGATAGAGCCGGAGATAATAAAAAACGGGGCGATGTGGGGCAGCGTGACGGCGGAGGATGTGGAAAGGGCGGCGCGGAGTAACCCCGAGGCGAAGGCGGTATTTATAACCGCGCCCAATTATTTCGGCATGATGGGCGACATTGAGGCGATTGCGGAGGTCGCGCACAGATACGGCATGAAGCTATTGGTTGACGGGGCGCACGGCGCGCATTTCGGCATGAGCGAGCATTTGCCGCCGAAGATAATCTCGCTTGGGGCGGACGCGGTGTGCGTGAGCTTGCACAAAACGCTGCCCGCGCTGACGCAGAGCGCGATGCTGTTGACGAACGAAAGATATGAAAGAGTCGAGGCGGCGCTTAAAACCGTTCAGTCGTCCTCGCCGAGCTATCTTTTGACGTCGTCGTGCGAAAACGCGGTGAATTATTACGAAAAGGGCAATGGTGAGGCATGGGAGCGGCTGTACAAAAACGTTGAAAAATATTTTCCCGAGAATTTGACGGAAAGTGCGGGAAGCGTGAAATACAAGGATTTTTCGCGGATAAACGCGGAAATTCGGAGCGGAGCGTTCGAGGCGGGGGAGAGATTGCGAAAGGAATTTAACATAGCGGTCGAATGCGTGTACCCGAAGGGGGTCGTTGCGATATTGACGCCGTTTCACGAGGAGGAGGAAATACGCCGCTTTTATGAGGCGGTGAGAGTGATAAATAATGATGGGAATAAATCGGAGTGCGTGAGCTTTGCACCGCCGAAAGGGAAGAAAGTGTTTTCACCGAGAGAGGCGTTTTTTGCGAAGAAAAGGCGGGTTTTGCTGTGCGAGGCGGAAGGAGAAATTTCGGCGGAAGGCATTGCGGTTTATCCGCCGGGGATATATCAGGTGCTGCCGGGGGAGGAGATAACGAAAGAGGCTGTTGAAAGGATAACCGAGCTTGAAAAAAGGGGCGCCGAAATACATGGGGTTGAGCAATCTTGTTGCTTGATTTTTGATGAGTAAGGGTGTATAATATAAAATTAGAATTTCATTAGCGCATCGGAGGTGAAAAAGACGGCGGATTATTTTATTGAAGGGCAAAAGGCTGTGGAACAGTTGGAGCGGGACGTTGCGGAAGGAAATGTGAAGCAGAGCTATGTTTTCGCGGGGGCTGCGGGAATAGGCAAGAGGACGGCTGCCAAAAAATTTGCGATGGCGGCGCTTTGCACGGCGAAAAGCAAAAAGCCGTGCGGCGAATGTCACAATTGCAGAATGTTTGAGGCGGGGACGCATCCCGATGTTAAGATTATCGACGACAGCCCGATAAACATAAAAACGGTGCGCGAGATAAACGACGAAATGTATGTAAAGCCGCTGATTGCACAGAGAAAGGTTTTCATAATTGAAAACGCCGACACGATGAACGCCGCGGCACAAAACGCGTTTTTAAAGAGCTTTGAGGAGCCGCCGTCGTATGCGCTGATAATTTTGGCGGTGACAAGCGTGCAGAATTTGCTGCCGACGATACTTTCAAGAGGCACGAGGATAAATTTTGTGCCGTTTTCGGAGGATGAGATAAAGAAATACGCAACAGAAAAATACGGCGCGGATGCGAAAAAAGCGGAATTTGCGGCGCAGTACAGCGCGGGAATCGTCGGGCGCGCCGAGGAAATAATGGAAAAGGGCGACTTTTTTGAAAAGCGCGACGCTCTTATACGCGCGATTGCCAAGCTGTCGCCGGACAAAATGTCGATATACGCGGTTTTGGACGCGATGGAGGCGGGCGCGAGGAAAATGCCGAACGATGCGAAAATGTATTTTGAAATATTCATCGGTTTTTTTCGCGACGTGGCGGCGGCAAAATCGGGCGGAAGGATAATAAATTCCGATTATGAGGATGTTTTGAAGGAATTTGCGGGCAAGGTCAAGGGCGCAGCGGCGCGAAAGATTGTGAAATGTGCGGCACAGACGATTTCGGAGCTGAACGTGTCGATGTGCTACGATTTGTGGATGACCGAAATGATGATAAATTGTTGGGAGGACATATATGGTAACGGTAGTGGGAGTTAAATTCAAACAGTCAGGCAAAACGTATTACTTTTTGCCAAACAACATTGACGTGAAGATAGGCGACAACGTAATTGTCGAAACGGCGCGGGGCGTTGAATACGGCAGTGTTTCGATGGGAAGAAGAGAGATTGACGAAAACGACGTTGTGTCGTCGTTAAAGCCGATAATAAGGCTCGCGACGGCGGAGGACGACGCGGTGCTTGAGCAGAACAAGAAAAAGCAGAAGGACGCATTTAAAATATGCGAGGAAAAGATTGCGCTGCATCGTCTTGACATGAAGCTTGTGGACGTGGAATATACGTTTGACGGAAACAAGATTTTGTTCTATTTCACATCCGACAGGCGCGTCGATTTCCGCGAGCTTGTCAAGGATTTGGCGAGCGTTTTCAGAACGAGAATCGAGCTGCGCCAAATAGGCGTGCGCGATGAGGCGCGAATGCTCGGCGGCTTGGGCGTGTGCGGGCGAAACCTTTGCTGCGCGCAGTATTTGGACGATTTTCAGCCCGTTTCGATAAAAATGGCAAAGGATCAGGGGCTGAGCCTCAACCCTGTGAAGATTTCGGGTAACTGCGGAAGGCTGATGTGCTGCTTAAAATACGAGCAGGACTGCTATGAGGAGCTTTTGAAGGTGACGCCGCGCGTGGGAGCGCTTGTTTCAACGCCTTCGGGGAACGCGACGGTTGTGTCGGTGTCGCTCTTAAAGGGCAAGGTCAAGGTTGTGAAGGGCGAGGATCGCGGCGACGTTGAGGAATTTGACGTGGCGGACATAAAGATAATAAAAGACGGCAGAAGGTCGCGTGACGACGATGAGGAAATTTCGGCTAAAGAGCTTCGTCAAATTCAAGATTAAAAAAGCGAATGAGGATTGCTTATGAAAATTGTTGTGCTTGACAGAAACACGATTGGCTTTGACATAGCGATGGAACCGATAGAGCGATTGGGCGAATGTGAAATTTATGACGACACGGAGCAGAGCGAGATTGCGGAGGCGATATGGGACGCGGAGGTTTGCGTCACCAACAAAAAGGTGCTCGGCGAAAGGGAGCTCAAGGACGCTAAAAAGCTCAAGCTCATTTGTCTTTTTGCGACGGGGTTTAACAATGTGGACACAGATTACTGCCGCAAAAGAGGGATAAGGGTGCGGAATTTGAAAAATTACTGCACGGAAAGCGTGTGTCAGCATACGTTCGCGCTGCTCTTTTCTCTGATAGAGTCAATCGGTTATTACGACGATTTTGTGAAAAGCGGGCGATACAGCGAAAGCGGGACGGCGAACCATTTGGGGAGACCTTTCTTTGAAATTGCCGGGAAAAGGTGGGGCATTGTCGGCATGGGAAACATCGGGCGCGCCGTGGCAAAAGCGGCGGAGGCGTTCGGGGCAAAGGTTTTTTACGCGTCGGTTTCGGGCGCGGAGCGTGAGGAAAAGTGGGAAAGAGTGTCGCTTGAACGCTTGGCGCGCGAGAGCGACATAATATCGATTCATTCGCCGTTAAACGAAAAGACGGAAAATCTCATTGACAAAAGCTTTTTTGAAAAGATGAAAGCGAGCGCGGTTTTGATAAACGTCGGGCGCGGAGCGGTGGTCGTAAGCGAGGATTTGGCGGAGGCGGTGGAAAAGGGAATTATTTGGGGAGCGGCAAGCGATGTTTACAAAAAGGAGCCGCTTGACAAGGACGATGCGCTTTTAAGGATAAAGACGCCCGAGCGGCTTATCTTAACGCCGCACATTGCGTGGGGGTCGACTGAGGCGCGAAAGCGCTGCGTTGAGGAGACGGCGCAAAACATTGCCGCGTTTATTGCGGGGAAAGAGAGGAACGACGTATGGTAAAGGCGGTCATATTTGACCTTGACGGTACGCTCATCGATACGATAGAGGGCTTGGTGGACGCGACGAATTTCGCGCTGGAGAAATTTTCGTTTCCGAAAAGAAGCTTGGAAGAATACCGCACATTTGTCGGAAACGGTGTTGGGAGGCTCGTAAAAAGGGCGCTGCCGGAAGGTAAAGAGGAATATTTTGAAGCGGCGCTCAAAGTGTTTGAAGAAAATTATTTTGAAACGATGTTAAACAAGCTCCCGGTTTACGACGGGATATATGAAGTGCTTGACTATCTTGAAAAAGAGGGCATAAGAAAGGCCGTACACACAAACAAGCTCGACAAATTCGCAAAGCCGATGGTGCAAAAGGCGTTTGGCGACAGATTTGAGATTGTCCTCGGAGAAACGGAAGAGTTCCCCCGCAAACCCGACCCGACGGCGCTTTTTGATATGCTGAAAAAAATGGGGCTTTCAAAGGACGAGTGCATTTTTGTGGGCGACAGCTCAGTTGACATAGAGACCGCGAAAAACGCGCAGATGCGCGGCATTTCGGCAACGTGGGGCTTTGTGAAAAAAGAGGATTTGTTAAAGCAAAATCCCGACATGACGGCGGATAAACCGATAGATTTGATAGATATAATCGCACTTGAAAGGTAGTTTAAAAATGCAGGATAATATACGAAATTTTTGCATAATCGCGCACATCGACCACGGCAAGAGCACGCTTGCGGACAGGCTGCTTGAAATGACCGGCGTTGTCGAGGAGCGCGACATGGAAGAGCAGCTTCTTGACAACATGGAGCTTGAGCGCGAGCGCGGTATAACGATAAAGGCGCGCGCCGTGCGGCTCAATTACAGGGCGAAGGACGGCAAGGATTATGTGTTGAACCTGATCGATACGCCCGGACACGTCGATTTTAACTACGAGGTTTCGCGTTCGCTCGCGGCGTGCGAGGGAGCGCTGCTTGTCGTTGACGCGGCGCAGGGCATTGAGGCGCAGACGCTTGCCAACACTTATCTTGCGCTCGACCACGATTTGGAGATACTGCCGATAATAAATAAAATAGATTTGCCATCGGCGCGCCCGGAGCAGGTGATTGCGGAAATTGAGGACATTATCGGCATACCTGCCGAGGATGCTCCGCGCATAAGCGCGAAGACCGGCGAAAACGTGGAGAGCGTTTTGGAGGAAATTGTGACGAAAATCCCCGCACCCTGTGGCGACGAAAACGCTCCTACAAAAGCGCTGATATTTGATTCGTACTATGATTCCTACAAGGGCGTCATTGTATATGTGCGCGTGATGGACGGATATATAAAGCCGGGCATGAAAATACGCTTTATGGCGACGCAGAAGGAATTTGACGTTGTGGAGACGGGGTATTTGCTCCCCGAGGGAACGCTGCCCGCGGAAAGGATAAGCGCGGGCGAGGTCGGCTACATTGCGGCGAGCATAAAGAACGTGCGCGACACGCGCGTGGGCGACACTGTTACGGACGCGGCAAATCCTGCGGCGGAGGCTCTGCCGGACTATAAAAAAGTTAATCCAATGGTTTACTGCGGCATTTACCCGGCGGACGGCGCGAAGTACGGCGATTTGAGGGACGCGCTTGAAAAATTGAAGCTAAACGACGCATCGCTTCTCTTTGAGGCGGAGACGAGCGCGGCGCTGGGCTTTGGGTTCAGATGCGGATTTTTAGGACTTTTGCACATGGAGATAATCCAGGAGAGGCTGGAGAGAGAATTCAACCTCGATTTGGTGACGACGGCGCCGAGCGTTATATATAAGGTATATACTACCTCCGGCGAGGAACTGATGATTTCAAACCCGACGAATTTGCCGCCGGCAGGCGAGATTGCGCACATTGAGGAGCCGATTGTCGACGCGCACATTTTTGTGCCGACGGAATATGTGGGCTCCATTATGAAGCTGTGCCAGGAGAGGCGCGGCAGCTACATCGGCATGGAATACATTGACGAGACGAGAGCCGATTTGCACTATGAGCTGCCGTTAAACGAAATTATTTACGACTTTTTTGACGCGCTGAAAAGCCGCAGCCGCGGTTATGCGTCGTTCGACTATGAATTAAAGAATTATAAGGAAAGCTCCCTTGTGAAGCTTGATATTTTGCTCAACGGCGAGGCGGTCGACGCGCTGAGTTTTATCGTACACGAGTCGAGCGCGTATGCGCGCGGCAGAAGAATTGCCGAAAAGCTCAAGGAGACGATACCGCGTCAGTTATTTGAAATACCGATACAGGCGGCGGTCGGCGGAAAAATAATCGCGCGCGAGACCGTTAAGGCAATGCGCAAGGACGTTTTGGCGAAGTGCTACGGCGGCGACATTACGCGAAAGAAGAAGCTGCTTGAAAAGCAGAAGGAAGGCAAAAAGAGAATGCGCAAGGTCGGCAGCGTGGAGGTGCCGCAGGAGGCGTTCATGGCGGTGTTGAAGCTTGACGATGAGTAAGGGTGTTTATGTCCACATTCCGTTTTGCGTGAGAAAGTGCCTTTACTGCGATTTCTGTTCGGTGGCGGACACTCGCCCGCGCGAGGCTTACGTTAATGCACTGATTGATGAAATAAAACAAAAAAAGGGGATAAAGGCGGACAGCGTTTTTATCGGCGGAGGAACGCCGAGCGTTTTGGGCGATAAGCTTTTGAGGATAATCGAGGCTTTGGGCGAATACATGGCGCTTGAGGACGGTGCGGAATTTACGGTTGAGGTAAATCCGGGAACGGTTGACGTTGAGCTTTTGACAAATATGAGACGTTTGGGAGTAAACAGGCTCAGTATCGGGGCGCAGTCCTTTAACGATAACGAGCTCAAAGCATTGGGGCGCATACACACGGCAGCGGAAATTTACGCGGCGGCAAGCATGGCGGAAAAGGTGGGGTTTGACAACGTCAATCTTGACATTATGCTCTCAACGCCCCATCAGACGCTTGAAAGCGTAAAGAGGACGCTTGACGCGGTGAAGGAAATCAATCCGCCGCACGTTTCGGCATATTCGCTGATAATAGAAGAGGGAACGCCGTTTGAGAAGATGGAGTTGCCGCTGCCCGATGAGGACGATGAGCGGGAAATATATTATGAGACGGTCGATTTTCTTGCCCAAATGGGGCTTGAAAGATATGAAATATCGAATTTCGCCAAGAAAGGCTTTGAATGCAGGCACAACATAAAATATTGGACGGGGCGCGAATATGTCGGCTTGGGCGCTGCGGCGCACTCGTACGACGGCGGAGTGCGGTATCAAAACACTAACGACATTGAAGAATATATAGAAGGAAAAGGACGCGGGATAAACGCTGAGATAATAGATAATGAAGAAAGAGAAAAGGAGCGGTTTCTCTTGGGGCTTAGAATGACGCGTGGCGTGGAATATCACGGAGAGTTCAGGGACAAAATCGCGGATTTGGAGCAAAAGGGACTGCTTGAGGAAAAGGACGGACGCGTCATGCTGACAAAAAGGGGCATTGACGTGGGAAACATTGTTTTTATGGAGTTTGTATGAGCGCGAAGGATTGTGCGGTGAAGCTTTTGGCGCACTGCGACAGAAGCGAACGCGAAATAAGAGAAAAGCTTGCAAAAAAGGGATTTTGCGAGGAGGAAATTGAAAACGCCGTTTCGTTTTGCAAGGAATACGGCTATATTGACGACGAAAGATTTGCACGGCATTTCGTGCATGACGCGTCCGAAATAAAAAAATTCGGCGCGGTGCGGATTAAAGCGGAGCTGAAGCGGCGTGGCGTGGCGGAGGAAATAATTTTATCCTCACTCGGAGAGAGAGACGGTGAATATGAAACGCTTCTCGCGGAGGTGCAGCGGCGATTTCAAGGCGCGGACTTGACGGACATGAAGGTGAAAAACAAAATTTTCGGCTATTTTGCGCGGCGCGGATTTAAAACTGAGGACATTTTGCGCGCGATGAAGGAAAGTGGGGTTGACGACGATGAATACTTTGAATAAAGTCGGCTTTGTGTCGCTGGGGTGCAGCAAAAACCTTGTCGATACGGAAAACATGATAGGCATACTCTCGGAAAAGGGGTATGAGATTGTGTCGGACGCCTCGGAGGCGGACATCATTGTCGTAAACACCTGCGGTTTTATTGACAGCGCAAAGCAGGAGTCGATTGACGCGATATTGGAAATGGCGCGATACAAGGAGAGCGGAAAGTGCCGCATTTTGGTTGCGGCGGGCTGCCTGGCGCAGCGCTACAGCGAGGAGATAAAAGAGGACTTGCCCGAGGTTGACGTCATCCTCGGCACAGGAAGCTACAAGGACATTGCGAAAGCGATTGAAGAGGCACAGGAAAAGGGCAAGAGTGAGATCATGGGCGACATCAATTTTGCCGTGACCGACGAGGTGAGGGTGAGAACGACGCCCGAATACACCGCGTTTATAAAGATTGCCGAAGGGTGCGACAACAAGTGTACATACTGCGCGATTCCGTCAATTCGCGGAAAATACCGCAGCCGTGAAATTTCATCAATTGTTGCCGAGGCTCAAAAAATGGCGGACGAGGGCGTGAAGGAGCTCATTTTGGTGGCGCAGGACACGACGCGCTACGGGATTGATTTGTACGGCGAAAAAAAGCTGCCGGAGCTTTTGAAGGCGCTTTGCGGGATTGAAAAATTGAAATGGATAAGAGTGCATTACTGCTACCCTGAGGAAACGGACGACGCGCTGATAGAGGTTATGAAAAACGAGAAAAAGATAGTAAAATACCTTGACATACCCGTGCAGCACGGCTGTGACAGCGTTCTAAAGCGCATGGGGCGGCACACGAGCGGCGGGGAGATAACCGCGCTTGTTGAAAAGCTGCGGCGCGAAATTCCAAATATTACGCTCAGAACGAGCATAATTGCGGGTTTCCCCGGTGAGACGGAAGAGGAATTTCAAGAGCTTTTGGATTTTGTAAAGCGCGTCCGCTTTGACAGAATGGGCGTTTTCGCCTATTCCGCGGAGGAGGGAACGCCGGCGGCGCGGCTCGCGGGGCAGTTGGATGAGGAAACGAAGGAGCTGCGGCGAGGCGAAGTGATGGAGCTTGCGCAGGAAATTTCGCTTGAGCGCAATCGCGCGATGATTGGCAAAACGCTTGAAACGCTCGTTGAGGGCTTTGACGGCAATCTCTATTTCGGGCGAAGCGGGGGAGAGAGCGTCGAGGTTGATCCAAAGATTTATTTCGGCTCGCTTGAGGAATTGGAAGCGGGAAGATTTATAAACGTAAAAATAATCGATTGTGACGAATATGATTTATACGGAGAGCAGGTAAAGGAGGATTTACAATGAATTTACCGAATAAGCTGACGCTTTTGAGGATTGTGCTTGTGCCGGTGACGATGGCGCTGATACTGTCGGGGCATTTTTACATCGGGCTGGGCGTATTTATAATAGCGTCGATAACCGATTTTCTTGACGGGTACATTGCGAGAAAATATAACCTTGTGACAAGCTTCGGAAAGATAATGGATCCGCTTGCCGACAAGATACTCGTTTTCGGCGCGCTGTTGTGCTTTTTGCAGCTCGGCTTTATAAACTCATGGAGCGTCATTGTCATTTTGGCGCGCGAATTTTTTGTGACGGGAATGAGAGTTGTGGCGGTCTCGAAGGGCAACGTCATTGCGGCGTCATGGTGGGGCAAGGTCAAGACAAACGTGCAGCTTTTTGCCGTGATAATAGGCTTTATTACCTTTGCGCAGGAGAGCGGTGTGGCGATACTTATCGGGCAGTGCGCAATTTACTTTGCGGCGCTCTTTACAATTGCGTCGTGGGCTGCGTATATTGTTGAAAACAAGGAAGTATTTAAGGATTAGGAGCGTGGGGGAAAATGAATATTGCGCTTATCATAGCGGGCGGAGTCGGCAATCGAATGGGGCAGGACATCCCGAAGCAGTTTTTGAACGTGCGCGACAAGCCGGTGATTGTGTACACAATGGAGCGCTTTCAGAGGTGCGGCGCGATAGACGTTATCGCGGTTGTGTGCATCGAAGGCTGGGAGACGATGCTGCGCGCTTACGCAAATCAATTTGAAATAACAAAGCTGAAGCACATCATCCCCGGCGGAAGAAACGGGCAGGAGAGCATACGAAACGGCGTTGAGGAGCTCATGCGCCATTACGGCGAAAACGACGTTGTGCTCGTGCACGACGCGATAAGACCGATGGTGTCGGAGACGATAATCGAAGGGTGCGCTGCGGCGACGAAGAAATACGGCAACGCGGTGACGATTGTGCCCTGTCAGGAGGCAATGCTCGAAACCGAGGACGGCGAGACGGCGACAAAGGATTTTCCGCGCGACAATTTAAAGCGGACGCAGACGCCGCAGGGCTTTTACTTGGGCGATCTTGCGTGGGCGCACAAAGAGGCGCTTAAAAGAGGGATAACAAATTCAATTGCGTCGTGTACGCTGATGACGAATTTAGGCGAAAGAATATATTTTTGCCCGGGCTCGGAGAAAAACATTAAGCTTACGACGGTTGACGACATTGAAATATTTAAGGCGTTGCTTGCGGCGGAGAGGGACGAGTGGCTGAAATGAGAGCGGGAAAAAGATTACGGTCATAACAAATATAGGTATAAAAAACACCCCCCGAACTTTAGTTGAAGGGGGATGTTCATTTATATAGCTCAAAAAAAAACGAACATTATTTGAAAATATTTCGTTCGGATTTGTTGACTTATATGTTTGATTTGGGTATAATATAAATTACAAGGGGGAGATATTATGACGATTACAGCAACAGAATTTAAGTTAAATCTCGGAAAATATCTCGCTTTGGCAGAAAGCGAGGACATTTTCATTTCCAAAAACGGAAAGGTGAGCGTGAAGCTTGTAAATAACAATCAAGACGGTGTTAAACCCATGCAGT
>JAJQCX010000217.1 GCA_021202495.1 Clostridia bacterium
AGACACTTATATCCTGTTATTGAAATGTAAAGTTTTAATTGAGACTAGGTACTACGACCAAGACAGCGTAAAAATCAAGCTTTTGGTTGAATATTAGTATTAGTCAGCAGGGGATGACAGACACCGAGCCGTTGGAGCTTACGGCTCTGCAGCAATCGATATATACCTCGACGAACTCATATCCTCCGCGGTAAGCGATGGAACGAGCTTTTTCAAAGTCTCCGGGGAGAGATTGTCCGGATTGGTAATGTTCGATTATCGAGCCGGAGATGCTGAGAGTGTGAACCTCATAGGGCGCTCCCAAATAGCACTTGGACACGATCCCCAAAAGGATTCCCGAAAGAGTGACCTCGGGAAATTCGCTTTGAATGGCGTCGATGATTTCGTTAACCTTGTTTTGATTGTGTACATGACCGCCGGCGTCCAGCTTGCCTATTGCAGCCATGTATTCTTTGGAGCGCGGCTTTCTCAGGAGCCTGTCCAGTTTCATTTTGTCAAGCTGCTGTGTTTGCTGATTTTGTTCGGCCTTATGAGCGGCACTCAATAGGCCTTCGGATTGTGATTGTGTTTGAGGCTGTCTGAGCATGGGCTTTGGCATAATTATTCCTCCCGAAAATTAATTTGAGCGGCTGTTTCACACCAAAACTTTTCTCGTTTTGGGTCCGCGCTTTTTTTGAAGAAGCTCTTCGCCCCCGATGGGCTTTCCCGAAGCGGGAACGGCTCTCTCCTTTCCCCAATCCCTTATGGCTTCAATTTTTTCGGGACTTGTTTGCGAAAGGGGAACCACATTGTTAAACGCGGTGAGCATATTCTCTTCGTTTAACATAAATTTATCGTTTGCGATTACGCGGTAGGCAAGGTCGCGAACGGTGGATTCCAAATCGGCTCCGGTGAAGCCTTCGGTGATTTCGACAATTTTATCGGAGATAGGCCCCGTAAAATTAAGCTGCAAATATTTTCGCATGTAAAGCTGCAAAATATCGCGGCGTTCTTCGGCGGTCGGAAGGTCGACAAAGAACAGCTCGTCAAATCTGCCGCGGCGCAAAAGCTCGGAGGGAAGCATGGAAACATCGTTTGCGGTTGCCACAACAAAAACTTGCTTTTTGCACTCTTGGAGCCAGAACAAAAATTGACCCACCATTCTTGTTGAAACACCGCCGTCATTTGAGCTGCCGGCGCCGGAAAGCCCTTTTTCTATTTCGTCTATCCAAAGTATGCAGGGAGAGACATTTTCGGCGGTGCTTAAGGCATCTTTCAGCTGCTGTTCGGATTGTCCCACAAAGCTGCCCTGAACCGTCGCGAAATCCAGCCTGTAAAGAGGCAGCTTCCAATTGGCGGAAATTGACTTTGCGGAAAGCGATTTTCCGCAGCCGGGTACGCCGACCAAGAGAATGCCTCTCGGCGGTCGGAGCCCTTTGGCGCGAAGCGCGTCGCGTTTTTCGGGGGTAAGGAGCTCCTTCTTTTCATCCAACCACTTCCGAAGCCCGCTCAAGCCGCCGACATCCTTATCGCTGTCGTCAACATCTATTTTTTCCAAACCAGATATATCCGAAAAAAGGCGGTCTTTGGCGTATCTGATTTCGTCCATGTCGGACTTTCGGATGCGCTTATTCGCGATAAGCGCCGCGATAACGTTTTCCGCCTCTATTCGTGTGACGCCGGCAAGGGTCGAGGCAGCCTCGCGTATGTCCGTGTTGTCCCATTCTATTGGGATTTCGGCGCGGTAATCGTCGATATATTCTTTGATTATTCCATACATTTCGTCTTCGTTGGGAAGGTCGATTTTAATTACCATTCCCAAGCGCTGCAATTGGTTCCATATGGGATTGCTCGTCAAGACAATGATAACGCCGCCGGATTCGTTCGCAAGCGTAACCAAATCAAGAATTTGCTTTGCATCGCCGTTGTCACTGCTTAAATCCGGAACTTCGGTCAAAATCAGCGTCATATATTGCTTGCGCTTCATTTGTTCGCCCATAAAATCGATTGCGCCGTAGACGGATTTGTCGTCGTTTATTATTTTTTCGGTGGAAATATCATAAATTCCCTTGGAAAGAGTGTGAACATAAAACGGCAGAGACAATTCCTCCGAAATTCCTTTGAGAATGTCAAGCGTTCTGGCGCGCTCGATGGTATTGACCGCGATAAACGGTATACGGGCAATGGAATATCGCTTCAACAATTCCCTGCTTTCTATTATATCGCTCATTTGTTATTCCTCCATTCACAACACATTGACCTTATTGTTTCTCACAATGCTCGCAAGCTTACCGGTGCGGTCTTTTTTCGCCGAATCCTCAAGAGAGCGCTGCATGTTGTCCGCTTGGTCGGTTACGAGAGCGCGGTAATGCAGACGGTCTTTTTCGGGAAGCACGGGAAGGTCTATCGCGCGCGCGAGGAAGCTCATTTCCTTGCGGAGCGCAAGCAGAGCCCGAACGATTGCGCTTTCCTGCCCGCCGGCGCGTCCCATTTCCTTTTGAAATTTATCGGAAGCGCTGTTCATTCTGTAATTTACCGCGTCTATCAGCTTTTTTGAAAACCTTTCCGCAACTCCGGACTGCCATTCCAACGTGCCCTTTCGCATTGAAGCAAGAACCGTTTCATCGTCGGTTTTTGCCTTGAACATGTCAATCACGGCGGCCCATTCGGCATATGTTTCGGGAGGTTTGATTGAGTTTGTCATGTTAATCTCCATTCCGCCGCCCTGCGGCGGCACAAATTGTAACGTGGAAAAGAAGCAAGCAGATTGCCCTTATGAGGAGCGCCGATGTTCAACCCATCTATGCTTGTAGATACTTCAAGCGACGAATAAGGGCGAGATGCCTGCCTTTTTTACGTTAACGTCTCCTTACCACTACCATAGGGGGTTCAATGCTCCAACCGGGCAAGCCCTCCGCAAAAATGGCGGACGTTTCCTCTATTTCGGCGGCGGAAACATTTTGCGTTGGCTCGGACGGCGGGAACTCCGGCTTTGGCTCGGACGGCGAGAACGCCGGCTTTGCCGCGCTCATTGCCGAACCGCAATACGCGCAAAATTTGCTTCCCGCGTCGTTTGCGGCGCCGCATTTCGGACAAGGAGCCTTTTGCCCCGCAGCGACCGAATTTATAAAATCAGCTTTGCTCTTAGCATCCATTGCAATTGCCTCCTTTAAGAGTTAATTTTAATTCTGCGATTTGAATCCGATAATTTTCTGACATATTGATCGGGTGAAATTTGATCGAGGAAATCGATAACCTTTTGGCTTTCCGCGTCCTTTTGAGCGAACTCGGCGCGGAAATCGACGACCTCGGCGAGTGTTGCGCGAATAATCTGCGAACCTTTTTTGCGCTTCGTTTCAAAGCGGCTTTCAACCGACATACGGTCGTTTTCAACTATTTTCTTCTTTGAAAAGTGGTTTATAACCATGCCGATTCCGGCAATAAGCGCAATCAGTCCGAGAGCGACGTTCCCGAGAGCTGCCATAATCACTCCGAGGACGCCGATAATTGCGCCGCCAAAGAGACAAAACTGTTCAAAACCGGAAAGCACGCACTGCGAAAGAGCCGATGATTTTTCTCGGTCAATCAATTTGTTAAACCTTTGGAGAATCTCCTTTTCGTCTTGTCCGTCGGTTGTTTTATCGTTGAAGCTGTCGACATTTATTGTGATTTCATGCGGTATTTTCATTCTGTTTTGAGCGACGACGTCGTTATACGCGTCTGTAATCCAGTTCTTGGAGAGAGCGATTGCGAATTTTTGCGTAGAAACGCTCGCGTGAGATGTTGTGGGCTTCATTGCGGCGTCGGTCAAAAGCTGCGTGAAATCCTTATGAGTATCGAACGCGCTCTGTTCGACTGCCATATTTTGGCGGGCACGCTGCTCGTCGCCCTCAAAATCGACAACAAACTGTTCAAATTTTTCTTCTTTGCGAAGGGGAAGCTCTTCATCGTCAAAATCGCTGACAAGGCTTGTCAATATTTCGTCGAGCTGAACCTTGAGAGCGTCCGTGGATGCTTCCTGCTCGAAAATGGCGGTGAAATAGTTGAGTATTTCGGCATGGAGCGACGCGCCTTCCATAATTTCCTGAAGAAGCGGCCATGTTTTGCTGTATTTTTTCAGATATGTATAGTCATTTGCACCCAAGGGCTTTTTCTTGAGATTGATGGCCTCCGACCATTGAGCTGTCTGCTGCTCGACAAAGCCGGGCTTATCCGCAAGATGATCCATCCATTCGCCCATTTGCTTTGATATAACGCCTTCGGAATCGGCGCCGAGCAAGCCGCTTGCGAACGCGTCCAAAACGACAACTGTCTTTCTGTCGAGATTTTCCTCATCTTGATTTGCGAGGTAGCGCTGAGTCCATTTTAACGACGCCGATTTGCGGTCGGCTCTGCGGCAAACGAGAGCAAAGAAGAGCGAGGTTTTTTCATCGTTCCGCTTTATTGCTTCTCTCAACGCTTTATCCGCGAGTTCCGGTTGGTCGCTTATCCAAGCGGAAAGAGCCACCAAGCATGGAGCCAGCCAATAATTGGGAGTAGACAGCATGAGCTCTTCCGTGGCGTTGCTGATGGTGTCCTTCCTTACTATGCCCAAATCGTCCGCTTGAAGAATACCCGTTGTGGTTCGTCTTATGATTGCGTAATGACCGTATTTTTGTTCAAGCTCCTGCCGTATTTGCACAAGCTTTGTGTGTGCTTGTCCCAATCTGTTTGCACGAACCTGCATTTGAACAAAATCGTGAAATTCCTGAGCGAGCGCCCCGATCTCATCGTAAACGACCTTAACATTGTCGTTTACCGTTCCGACTCCGGAATCGATGGTTTCGAGATTTTGGTGAATTGATTTCAGATTTTTCTCAATGTAATTGAGATTTGCCGAACTGATTACGTATTGTTCCGCCATTGCCGATGCCCCTTTATATTTTAATTCGGAAAATTTATGTCATTATGCGACAAAAAAACCAATTTAATTATATATAAAATTGTCACTATTGTCAATAATACACTGTAAATTTTCAAAACAATTTTGCGGCAGAAGACAAAACGGCGTATAAAAAACGAGGCTCGCCTTTGCGGTGAGACTCGTTTTCGGTATTTATACTGAAATTCTATCAAAATGCTTGCCGAAAAGGGTTGGATAACCTAAGCGAGAATGAATAAATTTTGCTGCGCAAAATTTGAATTTAAGCGCCTGCGGGCGCGGAAAGGGCGGAGCAAGATGCGCCCTTACAACAGTAATTGTTAACGTGATGGTAAGATGTTAAAGATCGAGGGATGCCGAAAGCGGATGGGATGATCTCCGCCCGTAGACCCGTGACAGCGTAAAAATCAAGCTTTTTAGCTGAATATCAGTATTATCATTCGTCGAAAAGTCCGAGCTGTTTTCTGCCGGCGTCTTCGTCTTTCAGGTAGTAGCCGGCGGAGGGGAGGTTCTTTGCACGGTAGGGCTTGGGATTAGCCAAACAGTCGGTCGTTGTGACTGATTGCAGGAGGCTCTTTTTGCGAAGGGTCATCACTTGAACGCCCTGAGAGGTGCGCGACGTTTTTGTGAGAATGTCGCCTGTGTTAAACACAACGCATTTGCCGTTATCGGAGAAGGCGGCAAGTTCGCAGTCCTCGGGGATAAAGAGAGCGTTCGCGAGCTCAAAGGTGCCGCAGTAGCCGCCGGTTAAGCGGCGGCGGTTCGTCTTTGTTTCGTAGCTTTTCATGTCTATCTTGGCAATTTTGCCGTTTTTGAACGCAAAGAGCATGAAGCCTGTGTAATTATTGGAGGGGATTGCGTATATTATGCGCTCTCCTTCCTCAACACCGAGCAAATTCGGCAAAAAGTCGCCCATTGAGGAGGCTTTTGTGTCGCGAATGTCGGAAAGGCGCATTTTGTAGACGTTTTGGCGGTCGGAGAAGAACAGCATGTCCATTTTGTTTGACGCGTCAGCCTCAACGAGAATAGAATCGCCCTCCTTGAGCTTTTGCTCGCCGCCCGAACGCAGTGAAACGAGGGTTATTTTCTTGAAATAATTATCGCGCGTCATAAAGACTTTGACGTTGTAATCGGGAATTTCGGTCACAATCGGTTCATCGGAAATCTCGGGCGGGTCGATGATTATCGTCTTGCGGTCGACGCCGTATTTTTTCACAATTTCGTCAAGCTCGTCGGCAATGATTTTCTTTATGCGGCGGGTGCTTTCGGAGGCGGCGCGAAGGTCGGCAACTTCTTTTGTGAGGCTGTCAACCTCTTCGATTCGCTTTAAAATGTAGTCGCGGTTTAAATTGCGCAGCTTTATTTCGGCAACGTATTCCGCCTGGATGCGGTCGATGCCGAAGCCCTCCATGAGGTTGGGAACGACCATCGAATCCTCCGGCGTGTTGCGCACAATGGCGATTGCCTTGTCGATGTCAAGCAAAATTTCCTTCAATCCGAGCAAAAGGTGCAGCCTTGCCTCTTTTTTCTCGGCGTCGAAAACGAGGCGGCGGCGCGTGCAGCCGACACGGAAGTTAATCCAATGCTTTAAAATGTCGCGCACGCCCAAAACGAACGGCTCGCCGTCAATAAGGACATTGAAGTTGCAGCCGAAAACGTCCTCCAAAGGCGTTTGCTTGTAGAGCCTTTCCATCAGCTTTTCGGGGTCGGTTCCGCGCTTTAAGTCAATCGCAAGCTTTAAACCCGTCTTATCCGTCTCGTCGCGGACGTCGCTGACCTCGCGGAGCTTGCCGCCCTTTATCATTTCGGCTAATTTGTCGATTATCGCCTCGGTTGAGGTTGTGTAGGGAATTTCGGTTATTTCGATAAGATTGTTCTTTTTGTCGTATGAATATTTTGCCCTCAGGCGCACCGAGCCGCGCCCGGTTTCGTATATTTTTTCAAACGCCTCTTCGTCGCGTATCAGATACGCGCCGGTTGAAAAGTCGGGTCCCGTGATGTAGTCCGAAACGCGCACTTTATCATCCTTCATCAGCGCTTTGGCGGCAAGGCACACCTCGCGCAGGTTGAATGATGCGATGTTTGACGCCATGCCGACCGCGATGCCCTGATTGGGGTTGACAAGAATGTTCGGGAAAGCGCAGGGCAAAAGGGTGGGCTCTTTCATCGTGGAGTCGTAGTTGTCGACAAATTCGACGGTATTTTTGTCAGTGTCGCGGAAAACCTCCGCGGCAATGGGCGCAAGCTTGACCTCGGTGTAGCGGGCGGCGGCATATGCCATGTCACGGCTGTATTGCTTGCCGAAGTTACCCTTTGAATCGACAAATGGGTGCAGCAGCGCCTCGTGCCCTTCGGTGAGGCGCACCATCGTTTCGTAGATTGTCTGGTCGCCGTGGGGATTGAGCCGCATTGTCTGCCCGACGACGTTCGCGCTTTTTGTGCGCCCGCCCTTTAAAAGCCCCATTGTGTACATGGTGTAGAGCAGCTTTCTGTGCGCGGGCTTAAAGCCGTCGATTTCGGGAATTGCACGCGAAACGATGACGCTCATGGCGTAGGGCATGTAATTTTCTTCAAGTGTTTCTGTGATGCGGCTTTCGCGAGCCGGATTATCCATATCAGTCAACTCCTGATTTAGTTAAATATTATCTTCTTCGATTTCGGCGATTTTTGCCGCCAATGTGGTTTTTAAGTTGATAAAAGCCGCGGTATATTGCGTCTTTATCCGATTGAGCATTTCAATGATTTTGTTTTCATTATAGACGTGCGCGGCAATGTTTCTGTCTTTTAACATTCCGAGCCATGCTTCCTCATCATTGACAAAGCCGTATGAAAAGCCGAGCTTTATTATCTCGCGCGGCGAGCCAAGCAGCGTGGGATTTGCGCCGTGAGATTTTAAAACCTCTTGCATAGCTTTCCATGCTGAATCAAAAACGTTATAGAATTGAAAAACTATGCCTGTTCGATAGATTACGTTTTCTCTTGCGAGATTATAGTCGACAGGCTGAAGAATATCGAGTTCTTTTGAAAAAATTTCGTACATTGTTTTTACCTCAAATTCTCCGCGCCGAAAGAGCTCGGCAGGAGGGCGGAGAGGGTGGTGTGCATTGTGGGGGTTATTATTTCAAAATCGTCGGAGCAAAATTCGCGCATGAACTGGCGGCACACGCCGCAGGGGGCGGATGTGACGGCGATGCGGGAAAAGCTGCGGTAGCCTTCGCATATGGCTCTGACAAATGCGCTGCGTTCGGCGCAGATTGTGGGAGAATATGCCGCGTTTTCGATGTTAAAGCCTGTGAAAACTGTGCCGTCGGATGCCTCAAGCGCCGCACCGACGCGGTAGGACGAATAGGGCGCGTAGGCGTTTTCGGCGGCTGAAAACGCGGAATTTAAAAGACTTGTTCCGAGCTTATCCAAAACGAATTTTGAAATAAAGTCAAAGCCTTCGATTTTGCCGAGCGGCTTTGGCGCAAGGCTTTTTGAATAAATGAGAAGCGGCACGTTTTCGCGCGTGTGGTCGGTCGATTTGTCGCCCGGGTCGCAGCCGTGGTCGGCGGTGATAATGAGCAAGTCGCCCTCTTGCATTTTGTCGAAAAAGGCGGGAAGCGCCGCGTCAAATTCGTTTAGTGCATTTGCGTAGCCTACGGCATCGTTGCGGTGCCCGTAAAGCATGTCAAAATCGACTAAGTTTGTAAAGCAAAGCCCCGTGAAGTCCTCGCCCAAAAGCTTTATTGTTTCGCATATTCCTTCGGTGTTGGAATGGGTCATTATCGAGCGCGTCATGCCGCGTCCCGCGAAAATGTCGGTTATTTTGCCGACGGCAATTACCGATTGATGAAGAGAGATATCGTCTAACATATTGTGCGGCGGGGCGAGCGAAAAATCCCGCCGCGAGGCGGTTCTTTTATATGAGCCGCTTGCGCCTGTGAATGGACGCGCAATCACGCGGGCGACGGCGTGCTCGCCGCAGAGAATTTCCCGTGCCTTGCGGCAGGCGAAATAGAGCTCGTCGAGCGGAACAACATCCTCGTGCGCGGCAATCTGAAAAACGCTGTCGGCTGAGGTATAGACGATAAAGTCGCCGCTTTTTATATGTTCGTCGCCGTAATCGCGGATAGCCTCGGTTCCGGAATAGGGCTTGTTGCACAAAACGCCGCGCCCCGTTGCGGCGCGGAATTTTTGAATTATTTCATCGGGAAAGCCTGCGGGGTAAGTAGGAAAAGGCTTTTCGGAAATGACGCCCGCCATTTCCCAGTGACCTGTGGTGGTGTCCTTCCCCACAGAGCGTTCGGCGCACTTGCCCCATGAGGCAATCGGCGCGTCCTCGCGTCCCAAAAAGGAGAGCGAATCAATGTTGCCGAGCCCCATTTTAAGCATGTTGGGAATGTTGAGCTTTCCCGTATTATAGACGCTTTTTAATGTGTGCGATCCTTCGTCGCCGAAAAGAGCGGCATCGTCCGCTTCGCCGCAGCCGCAGCTGTCGAGGACGATGAGAAAAATTCGTTTCATATATTTTCTCCTTCGGCGGAAACCGCGACTTCGAGCGCCGTTTCAATCATATCGTTAAACGTTCTCTCGCGCTCGGCGGCGCTCGTTTCCTCGCCGGTCAAAAGATGGTCCGAAACCGTGAGGATTGAAAGTGCGCGGCGGGAGAGGCGGGCGGCTGTCATGTAAAGCGCCGCGCTCTCCATTTCAACTGCCAAAACGCCCATTTTGCGCCACGCGTCGGTGGCGGTTGTGTTGTCGTTATAAAAATAATCCGACGAAAGCACGTTGCCGACGGCATAGCGCAGCTTTTTTTCGCCCGCGATTTGGGCGGCGGTGCGCAAAAGACTGAAATCCGCAATCGGCGCAAACGTGCCGGGGAGATTGTACTGCGCGGCAAAGCGCGAATCGGTACACGCGCCCTGGGCGATTATAATGTCGCGCAGGTGAACGCTCTCGCTCATTCCGCCGGCGCTGCCGACGCGGATGATGTTTTCAACATTGTAAAACGAAAAGAGCTCATACGAATAAATGCCGATAGAAGGCTGACCCATGCCGCTTGCCATGACGGAAACGGGCGTCGATTTATAAAGCCCCGTGTAGCCCTGAATGCCGCGGACGTTATTGACGAGCGCGGCGTTTTCAAGATATTCCTCGGCAATGAATTTCGCGCGGAGCGGGTCGCCCGGCATGAGCACCGTTTTCGCGAACGCCCCGCAGGGCGCTTCATTGTGCGCTGTCATGTTCATCATTCTCCTTTACAAGCCCGACTATTCTGCTGCAGCCTATTCTGTCCGCTCCGAGCGCGATAAATTCTTCCGCGTCCTCTAAAGTGGAAATGCCGCCCGCGGCTTTGATGAGCGTGCCGCCCGAAATGTGGTCTTTAAAGAGCTTCACGTCCTCCTTTGTCGCGCCGCCCGCAGAAAAGCCGGTCGATGTTTTAATATATTCCGCGTCCGAGCGGGAAATTATTTCGCAGAGAGTAATTTTTTCTTCCTCGGTCAAAAGGCAGGTTTCGACAATTACTTTAACAACGCGGCTGCACGAAAGCCGAACAGAATTTATTTCATCCGCCACCGCGCCGTAGTTTTTCGCCTTGACGTTCGCAAGGTTAATAACCATGTCAATCTCGTCCGCCCCGTTATACGCCGCCTCGCGCGCCTCGTAGCATTTGGTGGAAACCGTGGAATACCCGTTCGGAAAGCCGATAACCGTGCAGATTTTCACTCTTCCCGCGGTGTAGCGTGCCGCCTCTCTCACAAAGCAGGGCGCAATGCAGACAGACGCCGTGTTGTATGAAATGGCATCGTCAATCAAAAGACGAACGTCGGCAAAAGTCGCGTCGGGCTTTAAAAGTGTGTGGTCACAGTGCGAAAGAATTTCGCTTGCAGTCATTTTCATATTCATTATCCCCTCTCCAAAGTTACGGTTCAGCCGCTTCGCGGCTGAACACGGGGACAAGCTCCGCTTTTCCCCGTAAACCTCTTTTCACATCGCGCGCTTACGCTTACGGACGCTTACAGCGTCCTACCGCGATAGAGGTGTCAAAAACCAAAGACGCTTTGGTTTTTGACGATTTTACGCGGGGGAATTTCCTCCCCCGCGCCCCCTCCGCAGAGACAACGCGGAGCGTTTTCTCTGCGCTCTTTTCGGCGTGTGAGCTCACATTACATGGTTGAACTGTAACAAATTTACTGTTGTATCAATATTTTTAATGCCTCAATTGCGCATTTCACTGCGCTTTCCGTGTCGTGGCAAAGCGTTTCGGGCATATTTTTTGCTCTCCTCTCTTGGTTTCCGACGATGGAGAGAACGCTTCCCACGCGGACGCGTCTGACGGAGCCTGCGATAAAAAGCGCGGCGGATTCCATTTCGGAGGCAAGTGCGCCCGAGGCAAGCCAAGAGCGCCACTTTTGCTCAAGCTCAAAGCCGACCGGCATTGAGGACGGGTCGTGCTGACCGTAGAAAGAGTCCTTGCACTGGACAACGCCCAAGTGATATTTTGCTCCGATTTTTTCGGCAGCCTGCGCGAGTGCGAGCGTGACCGAAAAATCGCTGACCGCCGGGTATTCTATCGGCGCGTATTCGCGGCTCGTCCCCTCGGCGCGGATTGCGCCGGTTGCGATGACAACGTCGCCCGCGCACACATCGAGCGCCATGCCGCCCGCCGTGCCGACGCGGATGAAGGTGTCACAGCCTATGTGGCACAGTTCCTCTAAGGCGATTGCCGCCGAAGCTCCGCCGATGCCGGTTGAACATACGCTGACCTTTTCGCCGCAAAGATAACCGCTGAACGTCATAAATTCACGGTTGGAGGCGACAAGTTCGGAAGAATCAAAGTAAGAAGCTATCTTTGCGCATCTTCCCGGATCGCCCGGAAGAAGAACAAAACGCCCCGCGTCGCCCTTTTTTAAGCCGATGTGATATTCCTTCTCCTCAGAGTATACAAGCGCCATAGGAATACGCCTCCAATCAAATATTTTATATATTTATTTTACCATAATTACCGCGAAACGTCAAGGAGAGAAAAAGAAGCGAGATTTTAAAAAGAACGATGTTTACAATTAAACGAAATTGTGATAAACTATCTAATATATGAGTTTGGAAGGGGACGGGGAATGAGCGTGAAAAAGATACTTTTTGTTGACGATGAAAAGCCGATTG
>JAJQCX010000179.1 GCA_021202495.1 Clostridia bacterium
CATGTTTGACAGTGTTTTTGTTTTTTCACTGTCTCTCATAAAGGGAGCATATCAGGCTGAAAGAAAACTTATTTTTCTTGTATTTCAGCCTCACAACGTTGATTATAAAAAACGCCAGCGTTTTTGACACGATAATCCCCAAAAGCCTGTATTCGGGAATGTCCACAGCCTCCGTAACGGTTATGCCGAAAACAATCGTCACGCCGAACAGCGCCACAATTTCCGCAATTGTCATCAAAAGGAACGTCAGTGTCGAAATTATGAGCTTTATCAAGGGATTCCCCTTGTAAAGAAACGAAATTATAAAAAACGACAAAATCATTCCCAGCGCGTTTAATATTCCGTATTTGAAAATTTGATTGCTGACGTTTATCAATGCCGCCAATAAAAACACGCCCGCCGTGTAAACCCATCCCGGAACGCCGCCCCGCTTTTCAAAAAACGTATTGTAAAGCGAAACCATCATCACCGCCGCAAATAGCCCCGTCAATATGTCCGCCGCGTCATATATCGTCATATGTATAAATCCCTTTCCAAAAAATTCGCGTATTCATCCAATACGCTTTTCTTACATGAGCGGCTTATCGGTATCAGCTCGCCGCAGTGGTAAAGCTCGGCGTCATTTTTCTTCAAGCTTTTCACATAGCGAAAATTTATCACAAAAGATTTGTGTACTCTGCAAAACATGTCACGATCGAGCCTACTGTATATTTCATTTAACGGCTCGCGCAGCTTGTAGATCTCATCTCTCGTGTGTATCATCACCCAATGGTCAAAGCTTTCGCAATATATTATATCGTCGCAGTAAAGTATCACTCTCGCCCTGTTTTCCGTAAACGCGAACGTTTTCCTCCTTCCGCTCAGCTTTTTGCAAATATCGCCGTAAACCTCGTTAAATTCCTCAATCTCAACCGGCTTCACCAAAAAGCGGAACGGCAGACATTTAAAGCTTTCCCTCATATACTCCGTGTGGCTCGTAATAAAAACGATTATAACATGCTCGTCAATTTCACGTATCTTGTTTGCCGTGTCAATCCCGTTCAGCTTTTTCATTTCCATGTCGAGAAAAATGACGTCATATCCGCCCTCTTTGACATACGCCGCAATCAGGTCCTCTCCGCTCTCATACGCGTCACATTCATAATTTGATTTGCTTACGCTCTCTATGTAATTTTCGATTATCCCTATATATTCGCGGCTGTCGTCGCATATTGTTATGTTCATCTATATCCCCCCTAAAAAACAAAGCCGGTTTTATCTCGGCTGTGTTTTTTCTTTTTCATGGCTTGCACGTCCCGCACGGCGAATATCCCATGCTTATCAAATCCTCGCGGCTGCCCGTATATTCCTGCCTGTTCGCCTCGTTCATCTTCGCCGCGCCGCTGCAGTCGGCATAGTGAAATTTCATCGACGAGGTGTTCAATATGTAATAATTCCCCTCCGTGCTCTCTGTCGCCGCCGCAATCGTTTCGCCCTCCGTACCGCTAAGCCAACTTTCGCCCGTCAGATAATCAATCTCAATCCCAGGCTGCACGTTATAGCAATAGACGTTAAAGCATATTCCCTCTCCGTTATCTTCAACCGACCAAGCCTCCATCAAAACGCCGCTCGCAAGAAGATTATTTCCCTCAAAAATAGGCGTCACGCGGTAGAGCACATGGTTTTCCGTTTCCTTCACATAGTCCGCCACCATGTTTTCAAACGGCAGCATACCCTCAACGTTCAAATAGCGCGTTCCGGTTATCAAATTCTTTTCGTTGGCGTTCTCCGCCGTCAGCTGATAGCCTATCAAATGGCACCTGTTATATAAATATTTTCCGTCCACATTGTCATACTTAACAGTGTGCCAGCCCGACGGCTTAACATACCCTATTGACCCGCGCTTTTCCGTAGGCATCAAATCGGTTCCCACATTTGCGTAAGCTGCCCCGCACCGCCCGAGCGCGTCAAGCTCGCTGTACGTTTCAAACGAAAATGTTGTATAGTCGCTCTGCGTAAAATACGGCACATTCCCATTCACCGCAACGTAAGGCGAATTTGAATAGACCGGCAAATTGTCAAGCCCTATTACCTCTGCCACCTCGTCCGCCGCCGCGCCGCACGCTGAAAGCAGCACGCATATTGCAAGCAGCAAACACGCCGCGGCTCTTTTCATCTTATACATGCCTGTATACCTCCATTGTTATTTTTTCGTGCGACGAGCCCGCAAACTCGCTCATCTCCACAATCTCCCACTCGGGCAAATTCAGATCAATGTCAAAATAAAAATCCGCCGGATATTTCCTGTTCCACTTAAAAAGCATAACCCTTTCGATTTTTTCCGCGTATCTTTCGACACCGACGTTTTCTACAAAGCAAAATTCTCCCTCTCCCGCCTTTTCGAGAAAATTCTCGTCAACTACGGCATTTTCCTCACCAAAGAGCCCCTCCGAATATCCGTTCATCCAAACCCTGCCGCAAATCTCCAAAATCCTCTCAATCATCACTCTGTCTCGGCTCACCCGCCGATTATTAAACATCATTCCGCCCCGTTCATCAACCGCCGCAATAACAATCACCCAAAATCCCCCCATTCATTACACCCATTATACCCGCATTTTTCTCCCTCGTCAAGCTCAAATCCTCCGCAACTTCCCTCAATAATTGTGTTGAAAAATCCGAATTTATATGTTACAATAATTGAGAAGGAGTGAATTTACCATGAAAAAAATTGTTTATATCGACGGCATGATGTGCGAAAGCTGCGCAAAAACAATGAAAGATGCGTTTGAAAAAATGATTGGCGTCGAAAGCTGCAAGATTGATTTAAAGAAAAAGTGCGCCGTGCTCAAGCTTGAGGGAAACATCATCGACACAGCCCTCACCGACTGCGTAAAACGCACGGGCTTCACTCCCGTTGAGGTTAAGATAAAGAAAGGGTTGTTTTAATTATGTCCTCATTTGACCGCGAGTGCGTCTGCTGCTTCACGGGTCACCGCCCCGACAAGCTGGGGGTTGGGGAATTTTCCGCCCGTTCTCTTCTGAGATGTGCCATTCGCACGGCGTTTAAAGAAGGCAAAACCGTCTTCATCACCGGCATGGCGGAAGGTGTCGACGTGTGGGCAGCCGAGGAGGTTCTTCTTTTAAAGCGCGAAGCGCCGCAGGTTTCGCTAATCTGCGCTCTTCCCTACTCCACATTCGGCAATCACCGCGCAGCCGCCGAGCGGCGGCGTTACAATAACATTCTCTCCGCCGCGGATTGCCGCGTCACAATCGCCCAAGCCTATTCCCGCTCGTGCTATCAGCTGCGCAACATATGGATGGTCGACAATTCCTCCCTCGTGATAGCCTTCTACAACGGCTCCCCCGGCGGCACCCGCAACACATTGACATATGCCGCCGACAAGGGTGTGAGCATTATGAATATTTTACCAACCTAAAAACCCGCCGGCATTCATCCGACGGACTTTTATTCACCATGAAAATCGGCTTGCACATTTTTTGTGCAAGCCGATCCTTTTTAACTTTGTTCCAGCGCGCCCGTATAAAGCTGATAGTAAACTCCCTTTTCCTTTATCAGCGATTCGTGGTTTCCGCGCTCTATGATGCGTCCGTGGTCGAGCACCATAATGACGTCCGAATTTTTGATTGTCGAAAGTCTGTGCGCAATTACGAACACGGTTCTGCCTTCCATGAGCTTATCCATGCCCTCTTGAACAATTTTCTCGGTTCTCGTGTCGATGCTGCTCGTCGCCTCGTCAAGTATGAGCACGGGCGGATTTGCAACAGCGGCTCTCGCGATTGAAAGCAGCTGCCTCTGCCCCTGCGAAAGGTTAGAAGCGTTGGAGCGGAGCATTGTGTTGTAGCCGTCGGGCAAATGCCTGATGAAGAAGTCCGCGTTTGCAAGCTTTGCCGCCGCGATGACTTCCTCGTCCGTCGCGTCAAGGCGTCCATAGCGGATGTTTTCCATAACCGTTCCCGTAAAGAGGTTCGTGTCCTGCAAAACCATGCCCAGGCTGCGGCGCAAATCGTTCTTCTTTATCTTATTGATATTTATGCCGTCGTAGCGAATTTTGCCGTCCTGAATATCATAAAAACGATTGAGCAAATTCGTTATCGTCGTTTTGCCCGCGCCCGTCGCGCCGACAAACGCAATCTTTTCGCCCGGATGCGCGTAGAGCTTAATGTCATGCAAAACAATCTTATCGTCGTTGTAGCCGAAGTCCACGCCGTCCATTACAATGTCACCCTCAAGCTGCTGATATGTCACAGTGCCCTCAGCCTTGTGGTAGTGCTTCCACGCCCACATGCCGGTTCTCTTTTTGCTTTCCTCAATTTCGCCCTTGCTGTTCTTTTTCGCACGTACAAGCTCAACGTAGCCCTCGTCAGTCTCCGGCTTTTCGTCGATAATGTTGAAAATTCTTTCCGCGCCGGCAAGCGCCATAACAATACTGTTAAGCTGCTGCGAAACCTGGCTCACGGGGTTTGAAAAGCTGCGGTTGAGATTTAAGAACGACGCCAAGGATCCGAGCGTCAGCATAGCCTCCCCCGACAAAATGGCAATCGCCGCTCCAACCACCGCCACCAAAACATAGCTGATGTTTCCGATGTTCGCGTTTATCGGCATCAATATATTCGCAAATTTGTTCGCGTTGTCCGCGCTTTCAAACAAATCATCGTTCAATTTGTTGAACTTGTCAAGGCTTTCGCCCTCGTGGCAGAACACCTTTACAACCTTCTGCCCTTCCATCATTTCCTCGATGTAGCCGTTGACAATACCGAGGCTCTTTTGCTGCTTCATGAAATAAAGTCCGCTCTTTGCGGCAACAACCCTTGTCACCAAAAGCATAACGACAATCATTGCCAGCGTCACACACGTCAGCGGAACGGACAGCACAACCATGGAGCAAAATACGCTCACAATCGTTATCGCCGACGAGAATATCTGCGGCAAGCTCTGGCTCACCAGCTGGCGCAAAGTATCGGTATCGTTTGTGTAAATACTCATTATGTCGCCGTGCGCGTGTGTGTCGAAATATTTTATCGGCAGCTTTTCCATGTGCGCGAAAATGTCCTTACGCACATTTTTAAGCGTGCCCTGCGTCACTGTAACCATTATTCTGTTATACGCCCAGGTCGAGAGCGCGCCGCACAAATAGATAACCGCCATCACGCAAAGCGCCGTCAGAAGAGACGCAAACACCTCTTCGCCTTTCATTATCGGCAAAATGTAGCTGTCGATAAGCTGCTTTAAAAACAGCGACGACGCAACGCTCGTCAGCGCCGAAATGACAATGAATATCATTACAAAGAGGCAATGCACCTTGTAAAATTTAAATACATAGCTCAAAACTCTCTTTAAAATTTGCCCCGGATTTGCAACCTTCGGGCGCGGCTCGTTCGGATTAATTTTCGGCATCGTCGTCACCGCCCTTCTTCTGCGATTCATATACTTCGCGGTAAATGTCGCTCGTCTTCACAAGCTCATCATGTGTGCCGAACGCCATTACCTTACCGTCGTCAAGCACCAAAATCTTATCCGCTTCCTCAACCGACGAAATTCTCTGCGCAATGATTATCTTCGTCGTATTGGGGATTTCCTCTTTAAACGCGCGTCTTATGAGCGCATCCGTCTTTGTGTCGACCGCGCTCGTCGAGTCGTCCAAGATTAAAATCTTCGGCTTCTTCAAAAGCGCGCGCGCAATACAAAGCCTCTGCTTCTGTCCGCCGGAAACGTTTGTACCGCCCTGCTCGATGTATGTGTCATAACCTTCTGGGAAGGACGAAATAAATTCGTCGGCCTGCGCCTGCTTACATGCCGCAACAAGCTCCTCGTCGCTCGCTTCCTTATTGCCCCAGCGCAGATTTTCCTTTATTGTTCCCGAGAAAAGCACGTTCTTCTGCAAAACCATCGCCACGCTGTTTCGCAGCGCGTCAAGGTCATATTCCTTCACATTCTTCCCGCCGACGTAAACCTCGCCGTCGGTCGCGTCGTAAAGGCGCGGTATCAGCTGCACAAGAGAGCTCTTAGCGCTGCCGGTGCCGCCGATTATGCCAATCGTCTCGCCGCTCTTTATGTCGATATTAATCTTTTGCAGCACGTTGTCGCCGCCCTCGCTGTATGCAAACGAAACGTTCTTGAACGAAACGGAGCCGTCCGCAATTTCGCCGTCAGCGTTTTCGGGGTTTGTCAATGTGCTCTGTTCGTTCATAACCTCGGCAATTCTTTCGCCCGAAGCGCGGCTCATCGTCAGCATTACAAAGACCATGCTCAGCATCATGAGGCTCATAAGTATCTGCGTCACATACGAGAACAAGCTCGTCAGCTCGCCCGTCGTCAAATCTCCCGCGACAACCAAATGCGCGCCGCGCCATGAGATTAAAATTATGCACAAATACATTACAAACTGCATCACAGGCATATTGAGGCAGACTATCTTTTCCGCCTTGACAAACATTTTATACAGTTCATCCGCCGCACGGTTAAATTTGTCCGTTTCATATGCCTCTCTCACATACGCCTTTACAACTCTTATGCCGCTCACATTTTCCTGCACCGAAGCGTTCAAATCGTCGTAGCGTTTAAATACCTGCGCAAACGCCTCGTGCGATTTTGACACGATGAAAAACAGCGCCACGCCCATTATTATCATCGCCACAATGAAAAGCGACGAAAGGCTCGGGCTTATCAAAACTGTCGCTATCGCCGAACAAATGAGCATCACGGGCGCACGCGTACACATGCGCAAAATCATCTGATACGCGTTCTGCGCGTTCGTCACGTCGGTCGTCAGTCTCGTCACAAGACCGGCTGTCGAATACTTGTCGATGTTCGCGAACGAAAATGTCTGTATGTTTTCAAACATCGTCCTCCTTAAGTTTCTTGCCACACCCGCCGAAGCGTTGGCGGCAAACGTTCCCGACAAGACGCCGCTTGCCAGGCTGACAAAAGCCAAGAGAAGTATTATAACACCGTAAATAATTACGCTGTTAAGCGCGCCCGCCGTTACCGCGTCGATTATCTGCGCCATGATGAAGGGCATCAAAACCTCCATCAAAACCTCCATAACCGTTGCGATGAGAGCGAACACCGAGCTTTTCTCAAAGCCTTTAACACCTTTTGCCAGTGTTTTAAGCATCCTCTTCACCCTTTCAATATATTTCGTTTAGTATACTAAACTTTTAACATTAACGACGTATGTCATATTTATGAATATTTTGTAAAAAACATGCTTTACCGAAAAATTTGTGAAACCCCAAATTGAGGTTTCACAAATTTTCGATTTAAGAAATAACTCTTTGTTTTAGCTTATCGGTTCAAGACTTTCCATGCTGTCGAATACGAATATCCTATAGCTTTCCGTCACGCTCTTTGATACTGTAGCCGTGTCGCTTTCCGTGAAGTCTACGGTTACATGCTTCAAGCCCGTCATAATTCCCTCGTCGTTATATTCGGCAATCACAACGTCAGCCGATTCACGCTCTCTGCGGCTTACAAGCGTTACGGTTACAACGCTTTCCTCTTCCGTCACAACGTAGCCGAAGTCCGCATATTCAAGATATTCCGCCTTTACCTCTTCTTCCGAAAGTGCGCGGTTGTATATCTTAAATTCGTCAATCGTCCCCTGGAACATAGCATCGGACGACCACTGCGATTTTCCGAGGTAGCACGTCATGCTCGACGCAATCTCATACGGGTCAAGCTCCACGCCCGTTTCCTCGCCGATAAGCTCGCCGTTATAATAGAGCTTTATCGTGTCGCCCTCGCTTGTTATCGCAACGTATGACCATTCGTCGACAGGCACTCCTTCTGATGCCGAAATTCCGCTCTCAACCGTGTAGCTTCCGACCGTCATGGCGTAGCGCTGCACGTTGTCATCATAATACGGCGTGTAAAACATGTAATTCGACGTGCCCGTACCAAAGTCGAAAATTCTCTGCGTAGTATCTGTCTTCTCCGGTTTAAACCATGCCGTGATTGTGTAATCGTAAAGCCCCGTCACGGCATCCGAATCGATTATCGCGTAGCTCTCGCTCGTTCCGTCAAGGTAAAGCCCTTGCCCTGAAATGCCCTCGCCATACGTCGCGGAGGTTGCAAGCTCCGCGACGCTAAAATTTCCCGTTGAATCAACGCCGTTGTCCTCAAATGAATAATGAAGAATCGCGTCCTCCTCGGGTTCCTGCTCCTCGGGAATAACAACGCCGTAAGCTTCCATCAGCGCCTCTGTTTCCGCCTTTGATATTGTCACAACATAGCCGTGTCTGGGCGTAAAGTCAAAGCCGTACTTATTCTGCGAAAGCTGCGTGAACGAAGCCAAATCCTCCGTCTCGCTCATTACGAAGAAGCCTGCGTTGTAAGCGTCGTAAATCAGATTGTACTTGTCCTGTCCAATCAGCTTATAAATGCAGCTGCCCTCAATCGCCACGTCGCTGCCAGAAGAATTTTGCCTCGGAAGCGAATTGAGTCTCTCGCTGTAGGGTCCGCCCGCGTGCTCACTCGTAACGACGTATATGCCGCCCGCGCCGCCGCTGGTCTCGTCCTTAACATACATATAGTAAAGTCCGTCGCGGTAAATGATGTCCGCGTCAATATCAGACGAATAGAGTCCGTTTGACGCATAGAAGAACTCGGGCTCGGAAATAATCGTCTTCATGTCCTTGGTGTACATCTTCCACATCTGCGTCTGATTGTTGTATTCCCCGTCAATCTTAACCGCAAAATATATCATATATGCGCCGTATTCGCCCGTTTCCTCATCATAATATTCGGGATCCCAAATAGCCTGCGGCGCCCACGCGCGCGTGAGGCTCTCCGTGCCGAAAATCTCGCGGCAGTCAATCAGCGTCTCGTCCGTCCATGTTATCAAATCTTCGCTCTTCCACGTTGTAATGCGGTAGTTGCTGCTCCAGCCAAGGCTTGACTGCATATCCGTAACAAGGCAGTAGTAATATCCGTCCTGCCCGCGGAAGATATACGGGTCACGAATACAGCCCGTGCCGACGCTTTCCGTCAAAACAGCCTCACCGTTGTTGAGAGTGTTGAAATAATACCCGTCAAGGCTCAAGCCGTAAAAAAGCCTCTCCTGTGTGGAGCTGTTGCCCGTGAAATACGCAAAGAGATACGCGTAGTCCGTTTCCTCAACGGTAACTTCAAAGCTCTTTGTCACGCTCTTTTCGCCCGAGCTTATCGTCGCGGTGAGCATCGCGCTTTTGCTTCCGCCGTCAACCTCCGCCTGATGAATCGTTCCGTCCGCTTCAATGACGCTTTCGTCGCTCGTCTCCCACGTTATCACGCTTCCGAGCGTGCCTTCCTCGGGCAGGAACAAATCCTCCTTCAAATGCTGCAGATTGCCAACAAGCGTAAGCGTTGCCGCATCGCTTTCCGCAATCTCGTCGTTTGCGATAACCGTAAAAGTAAATTCACGCGTCGTAGTATAAACTCCGTCCGTCACCGTCGCCGTCATAACAACGTCGGTCGTCTCATTCGGAACAGTCACCGTGCCGTCGTCCGCGATAACGTCCGTGTTGCCGCTTTTCCATGTTACGCTCGCGTAATCTGCGGTTGCAGGCAAATCAATGTCCTGTCCCACCGTCAGCGAATCAAACGAAATGGTGTCCGCCGCGTCTTCCAAATCGTTCTGCGCGATATATTCGTTTATCACAGCCGCCTCCGCGCTATGATCTTCGGCAATCGCCGCAATTTCCTCAGCCGTCAGCGCTTCCTTGTATATCACAAAATCCGCAATATATCCCTTAAACGCTTCATCTCCCGAATACTGCGACTTCGCAAGATAGTTCGCAGTCGTTTCACCGAGCGCCGAGATGAGATAATCGCTCGTTGCCGTCGCAATTTCCTCTCCGTTCTGATAGATTGTCATTTCATGCTCGTTCATAACAACGACAACGCTCATCCACTCGTCTTCCAAAACGGCTGCCGCCTCAACGCCGCTCTCGCTCCACCAGCCCACAGTTGTTATCGCGAAACGGCTCGCGCTTCCGTCCTTATTCGTGTTGTAAAAAAGATAGTTGCCGTCAGACGAACCGATAGTATATGTAAACTGATTTGCCGACCCCATCTCCGGGCGCACGTTAATGACAAACGTCACCACATTTTCCCCCGCGACAATATTGTCCGGCATTTGAATATAGCTTGACGTATCACCGTCAAAATACGCATATCCGTTTTCAACCTTCGTGTTTCCGTAAACCGTTCCGCAGTCGGTGTCATCGTCAAACGTGTAGTGCAGCACATATTCGCCGTACTCGTCTGTACCTGCCTCTGCGGTGGGCGCTTCTGTTTCCTCCTCGGAAGCTCCCGTCTCCTCTGTCACATCCTGCGATGTATCCGCTGTTTCCCCGTCAGCAAATGCGCACGGCACAAACGCCATCAGCATAGCAAACGCCGCAAACAGCGCGACAAGCTTTTTCGTGACTTCTTTCATAATACTTACCTCCCAAAACAAAAATTTCTACGCATATAGTATAACATCTTTTAATTCCTTAGTCAACAAATTATTCTCCAATATAATCACTATCTTTGGGTTTTTCCACACTCGCGCTGCGGGCTTTCAGCTCAACGTCAATATCAATCTCAAAGCTCTCGCCGCTCTCCGCTTCGTAAATTGCCTCAAAGCCCCTCTGCGTCACATAGCCGTCCGCAACTTCCGCGCTCGCGGAAATGCTCTTGGGCGAAAACGACACATCGCCTATCGTGTTTGCCGTGTTCTGCAAAAGCGACATAACATAGTCCGACAGCGAATCGCCGTCCACACTGAAAAAATATGTCACACTTCCGTCCTCGTTCTCCTCGCTCGTCACGTTTTTCATTTCCGAAGGCTCAAATGTTATCAAACTCGTCATGCCCTCTATCGACTGCGCCGCGCTCTCGGGCTCAACCGAAGAATAATATTTTACGCCCGGCAGTGTAAAATAATATTTCCCGTCATAGTAAATATATGCGCTCTCCGAGTTGCTCGTTGACATATTGTCGCCAACCGTAACCGACTGAGTTTTTACCTCATATATCATGTCATCCTCGCCCGCGTTTTCAACCGCCGCGCTGTTTCCTATCGTCGTTGTTTTCGTGCCTTCCGCGTCCGAAATAGTCACAACGGTCTCGATATAAAGCTCATAATTCTTCAATTTTTCCGTCTTTTCATACGCCTTTTCATAGCTGACGCTCCCGCATCCCGTCAATATTGCCATAGCCAAAACCATCCCCGTCAAAATAATTTTTTTCATAAACATCATACCTCCGTAAAAATCAACAGGGTCTATAGCATTTCCTATAAGCCCTTTTTTATCCACATCATGTACCCTGACCTGTCACCGACACCTTTACCGTCTGAAAAATCAGCTTAATATCGACCCAAAAGCTGCGCTCGCTTATGTACTTTATGTCAAGGTCGACCCATTCGTCAAAGCTAATCTCATCGCGGTTGTTCTTGACCTGCCAATAGCACGTCAGCCCCGGCGTCACCAAAAGCCTCAGCTTTTGATAATCGTCATACTGCGCAACCTCTTTCGGAAGCGGCGGGCGCGGTCCTACAATTGACATGTCCCCCTTTAATATATTCCACAGCTGCGGCAGCTCGTCAATGCTTGTCCTTCTTATAAATTTGCCTACCCGTGTAATTCGCGGATCGTCGTGTATCTTAAACACCGGTCCCGACTTTTCGTTCCGATCCTGCAGGTCATCAAGCATGTCCTCCGCGTTCATAACCATTGAGCGAAATTTCCAACAACGGAACACTTTGCCCTTTCTCCCCACTCTTTCCTGTGAAAAAAACGGACTGCCGTGCGGATCGTCAATGTATATCAAAAGCGCCACAACGAGAAACAGCGGACTTAAAACAATCAGCGCCACAAAACTTGCGCAAATATCAAACGTTCTTTTTCCTATCCAATACAGCCGTCTGTTTTTAACGGCTTTAACCTTAAGTTCGCGTCTCAGAGCCTCTACTTCAGC
>JAJQCX010000007.1 GCA_021202495.1 Clostridia bacterium
ATATGATATTATATGATAGATATTTAGTCCAAAAGCGAGGTTTTAATATGATTAACGCACTTCAGGCTGCAATTTTAGGTCTCATCCAAGGTCTTGCCGAGTTTTTGCCCATTTCATCGAGCGGTCATCTCACGATTGCGTCCTACATAATGGGCATCGACGCCGAGGGCGAGGAGCTTCTCACGTTTAACATTTTGCTCCACGTTGCGACGCTTATCGCCGTTTTCGCCGTCTATTATAAAGACGTTTGGGGTATGATAAAGGCGTTTTTCGGCATGATTGCCGACATTTGCAGAGACAAAGGCTTTTGCTTCGAGAAGGACGAATACCGCCGCCTCACCGTAATGCTCATCATCGCCACGATTCCCGCGGTCTTTTCCGCGCTTCTCTTTGACGACCTTATCGCAAATCCCCCCATTTGGCTCGTCGGCGTATTTCTCTATGTCACGGCAATCGTTCTCTTTATCAGCGACCGTTTCCAAAGCGGAAGCTACGATTTTTCGACACTTTCCTTCCCCCGCGCGATAGGCGTCGGCTGCTTTCAGGCAGTCGCGGTGCTTCCGGGCATCAGCCGAAGCGGCAGCACAATCGTCGGCGGTCTCTTCTTCGGGCTCAAGCGTCAAAACGCGGTGCGGTTTTCGTTTCTTCTCTCCATTCCCGCCATTTTGGGCGCGCTTGTAATGGACATTAAGGACGTTTTCGCCATGACCGAGCAAACCGTTGCCGCCTCGTCCATTATCATAGGCATGGTCGTCGCCGCCGTTTCGGGTTATTTTTCAATCAAGCTTCTTTTAAACATCGTGCGCAAAAGCCGCCTCACATATTTTTCAATCTACTGCGTACTGGCGGGCACCTTTGCGATAATTTTGAATTTTATTAAGTAATACGGAGGAATTTCAATGGCAAAATCAGGCGCGTCAAGGAAGCGCATTTCCAAAACAAATACAACCAAAAAGCCTTCCGAGAAGAAAACCGCCGCAGCCAAGCCTCATATGCGCCGCGAGGTCAAGCTTTTCATCTGCGGCTTTTTGCTCCTTGTTTTCATTCTTTCGTTCTATACCGCAATTTTCAGCCGTTTCGGGAATTTTGTCAAAAATTTTGTTCTTCTCTTTTTAGGCTATACCGGCTATCTCATGCCGGCTTATCTCACGATAATGTACCTTCATTCCCTGATAAAAGGCACATTGAAGCCCTATGTTAAGGTTTACGTATGCTCCGCCCTCTCTCTCGTGCTTTTGAGCGCAATTCTCACAATCAACGCCTCGGGCGGCGATACCGCGTATCTCGACAGCGGCATCATCATCCTCGCCACAAACGGCATCGAGGGCATCGACGGCGGTCTTTTCGGCGCTCTCGGCATTCCGTTCATGGCGCTCTTCGGGCAAATAGGCAGCATTATCATCATCGTCTTTCTCATCGTCATTCTCATGGCAGCTTCAACCAAGTTTGCCCCGATTATCTGGGCTTATTCCGTTGCCTCCCGCTTCATCTCCTTTATAGCGGCGCGCTATAGCGAATCCCGCGAAAGAGCGGCGGAGCGCAAAGCCGAAAGAGAAGCCGAGGAAGAAACCGCCGAAGAGCCCGAAACCGTCAATCTCCCGCTCCAAACGGAGCTTGACGTCCAAGATGACACTCCTCCCCGCCGCAAGCGTAAAAGCCGCGTCGGCAAAAAAATCAAATCGGCTCTCACTACCATGCTCATACCTCCGCCTGATGAAGAAACTTCAAAGGAAGAAACGTCCGAGGTTAAATCTTCCGACCCCGAAATAAGCATTTTCATTCCCAACGAACCCGACAAAAAACAGATAGACAACTCGCCATTTCGAATTTTCAGCATCGAGGACGAGCCTCCCACGGAGCCTGAGAAGACGCCCGAACAACCGCAGGAGACGCCCGAAACGCCTCCCTCTCCCAAGAAGAAGGAGCCCAACAAAGCAATTGAGCTAAACGAGGACGAGCTTTTAACCGACACCCCGCCCTACATTTTCCCGCCGCTCGATCTTTTGGAGCGCGGCGACAAGCGCGGAGATTCAGTCAACGCCGCCTCGCTTCGCGAGCAGGCGGCAAAGCTCATTTCAACGCTCAAAAGCTTCGGCGTCGACGCAAAAATACTCGAGGTTTCCAAAGGACCCACCGTCACGCGGTTTGAAATTCAGCCCTCCGTCGGCGTAAAGGTCAGCAAAATAACAAATTTGGCGGACGACATCGCCTTAAACCTCGCGGCGCTCTCCGTCAGGATTGAAGCGCCCATCCCCGGCAAAGCCGCCGTGGGCATTGAAATTCCCAACAACGGCAACAGCGTCGTTCGTCTGCGTGAGGTTATCGATTCAAAGGAATTTACCTCCTTTTCCGCCAAAACGGCGTTTGCCGTCGGCAAGGACATAACAGGGCATCCGGTAGTTGCCGACATTGCGAAAATGCCCCACGTTCTTATCGCCGGCGCAACCGGCTCCGGCAAGAGCGTCTGTATCAATTCGCTCATAGCGAGCATCATCTACAAAGCCGACCCCAAGGAGGTCAAGCTCATTATGATTGACCCCAAGGTCGTGGAGCTTTCCGTTTATAACGGCATTCCGCACCTGCTCATTCCCGTCGTGACCGACCCGCGCAAGGCAGCCGGCGCGCTCAACTGGGCTGTGCAGGAAATGACAAAACGCTACAATCTCTTTGCCGACTCAAACGTCCGCGATATAAAAAGCTACAACGAGCTCGCAGCCATTCAGGGCGAGGAACCCCTTCCTTCCATTATTATTATAGTGGACGAGCTTGCCGACCTCATGATGGTTGCCCCGCGCGACGTTGAAGACGCCGTTTGCCGCTTGGCTCAGCTTGCGCGCGCCGCGGGTATGCACCTTGTCGTTGCGACGCAGCGCCCGTCGGTCGACGTTATCACGGGTCTCATCAAGGCAAATATCCCTTCAAGAATAGCGTTCGCGGTTTCAAGCCAAATAGATTCGCGCACAATTTTGGACATGGGCGGCGCTGAAAAGCTTCTCGGCAAGGGCGACATGCTGTTTCTGCCGATGGGCGCGTCAAAGCCCACGCGTATTCAAGGCTCGTTCATCTCCGACAAAGAGGTCAACCGCATTGTCGATTTTGTCAAAAATCCCGACGTTCAATACGATGAGGACGTCATAGAAAAAATAGAATCCGGCGTGAGCGGCGAAAGTGAACCCGACGGCGGCGACGCCGACGAGCTTTTGCCTAAAGCTGTCGAAATCGTCGTCGAAGCGCAGCAAGCATCGGCGTCGCTTCTCCAGCGCCGCTTAAAGGTGGGCTATTCCAGAGCGGGACGCCTTATCGACCAGCTCGAAGCCCGCGGCATAATCGGACCTCACGAGGGAGCCAAACCCCGCGCCGTCCTAATAACCCGCGCCCAACTCGCCGAAATGCAAATGCAAAACCCCGAAGCATAAACCCCTACCTCTCAACTAAAAATCAGCCCACCTTATGTGATTTTATCGCTGTCTTGGTTGTAGGGGCGGGGCTTGTCCCCGCCCGCAGGCGCGCAAAATTTCCACCATCATTCCACATTTTACATTATACATTTTAAATTCTCTCACGGGTGATGCAATTGTACCACGACTTTCTCCCCATCACAAAAGAAGACATGACAAAACGCGGCTGGGATTATTACGATTTTCTCTTCATCTCAGGCGACGCCTACGTCGACCATCCCTCCTTTGGGCTTGCCATTCTTTCGCGCCTTTTGGAGAAGGAGGGCTACCGCGTCTGCATCTTGGCGCAGCCCGACTGCTCGTCAAATAAGGATTTTCTGCGCTTCGGCACGCCGCGCCTCGGCGTTTTCATCTCCGGCGGCGTCATAGATTCAATGGTAAATCACTACACCGCGGCGAAAAAGCGCCGCAGCCAAGACGTCTATTCTCCCGGCGGCAAAGCGGGTTATCGCCCCGACCGCTGCACAATCGTCTATTCAAACAAAGTGCGCGAGGTTTTCGGCAAAATCCCCATCGTCATAGGCGGCACCGAGGCAAGCTTACGCCGCTTTGCCCACTATGACTATTGGTCGGACTCTGTCCGCCGCAGCATAATTTTCGATTCACAAGCGGATTTTCTCTCGTTCGGCATGGGAGAGCGCAGCACAATCGAGCTTGCAAACCTTCTCGCCGAAGGCGTTGACCCGCGCCACGGCAGAGTTCCGGACGGCGTCTGTTACGTCGCCTCCACTCCGCCAAAAGGCGCGGTCATCCTCCCCTCGTTTGAAGATGTAAAATCAAGCAAGGAATCCTACGCACTCGCGACGAAAATCGAATATGACGAACAAGACCCATTCCGAGGCAAAATATTGGCGCAAAAGCACGGCGAACGCTATGTCATTCAAATGCCCATGTCAAAGCCCCTTTCCCAAAGCGAGCTCGACCGCGTCTACGCCCTGCCCTGCACCCGCCAATATCACCCCTCCTACGAAAAGGACGGCGGCATTCCCGCCATAGAAGAGGTCAAATTTTCGGTCACATCATCCCGAGGCTGTTTTGGGCACTGCTCATTTTGCGCCATCACCTTTCATCAGGGGCGCATCGTCCAAGCCCGCAGCCACGCCTCAATTTTAAACGAAGTCAAGCAAATGACATATATGCCCGATTTCAAGGGCTACATCCACGACGTCGGCGGCCCGACGGCAAACTTTCGCCGCCCCGCCTGCGACAAGCAGCTCAAGTACGGCGCCTGCCGCGACAAGCAGTGCCTGTACCCCACAGTCTGCAAAAACGCCGTCGTCACCCATGAGGATTATTTAAAGCTCCTCCGCGAAATACACTCCGTCGATAAGGTCAAAAAGGTCTTTATCCGCAGCGGCATAAGATACGATTATCTCATCGCCGACAAAGACGACACGTTTTTCCGAGAGCTTTGCACCTACCACGTTTCGGGGCAGCTCAAAGTCGCCCCCGAACACATTTCACCTAAAGTTCTCTACTACATGGGCAAGCCCGGACTTGACGTCTATCAAAAATTCTGCGACAAGTTCAAACAAATAAACCGAGAAATAGGCAAGGAGCAATACCTTGTTCCCTACCTCATGTCAAGCCACCCCGGCAGCACCCTCAAAGAGGCAATCGACCTTGCGCTTTATTTAAAGCATAACAACATTCGCCCCCAGCAGGTGCAGGATTTTTACCCCACCCCCGGCACGCTTTCAACCGCCATGTTTTACACGGGTCTCGACCCTCGGACGATGAAACGCGTTTACGTTCCGAAAACAACGGAGGAGAAGGCAATGCAGCGCGCGCTGCTTCAAGCCTCCAAGCCCGAAAATTATAATCTTGTCAAAAAGGCGCTCATTCAGGCAGGACGAACCGACCTCATAGGCTACGGACCCGACTGCCTTATAAAACCGGAAAGGAGTAATGATTACAATGGCAAAAATACTCGACGGCAAAACCCTGTCGGCAAACATCAAGGAGGAAATAGCAAAGGAAATATCCCAAAAAGGGATAACTCCCACTCTCGCGGTCATAATCGTGGGCGATGACCCCGCAAGCCGCGTCTATGTAAATAACAAAAAGAAGGCGTGCGCCGTGTGCGGCATAAGATCCGAGGAATACGCCCTCCCCTCCGAAACGGGAGAGGATGAGATTTTATCTCTCATCGCCTCGCTCAACAAACGCGCGGACGTTGACGGCATTCTCTGTCAGCTCCCCCTTCCCAAGCATATTAACGAGGAAAGGGTGCTTCTTTCAATCGACCCCTCAAAGGACGTCGACGCGTTCCACCCGGTCAACGTCGGCAAAATAATGATAGGCAATTACGACTTTCTTCCCTGCACGCCGGCGGGCGTCATGGAGTTAATCCGCCTTTCGGGCATCGACCCCGACGGACGCGAATGTGTCGTTGTGGGACGCAGCAACATTGTCGGAAAACCACAGGCAATGCTTCTGCTCCACGCTAACGGCACCGTCACAATCTGCCACTCCCACACAAAAAATCTTGCCGAAATTACAAAACGCGCCGACATTCTCGTCGCCGCCATCGGCAAGCCCCGCTTTATCACTTCCGACATGGTAAAGGAAAACGCCGTCGTCATAGACGTCGGCATGAACCGCGTCGACGGCAAGCTCTGCGGCGACGTCGATTTTGACAACGTTGAGCCCATCGCCTCCGCAATAACGCCCGTTCCGGGCGGCGTAGGTCCCATGACAATCGCAATGCTTATGAGAAACACTCTCAAAGCTTATAAAATTCACAACAACATTTCTTGAAAGGACTGATTTACTTGAAAAAGCTTTTTTCACTTTTACTCACATTGACGCTTGTTTTCTCCGTGTGCTCCTTTGCTCACGCCGCAAGCATCAACCTCGATTCACTTCAATACGACGTCTATATGCGCGGTGAAACAGTCACTGTTTACGGCACCAGCGACGTCTATTTCACAATGGGGCTCTATCCGCCGGAGGAATCCTCTCTTCCCGCGAAGCTCGTCATTGTCTATTCTCCCTCGGCTCTCGCCAACGGCATAGAAATTGAGCTCGGCGACGACGAAAGCTCATGGCCGGACGGCACATGGACAATCGTGTGTCAATCAGGCTCCGCCCGCGACGAAATTTCTTTTGAAATTGCCGAAACGGTCGACCGCGAAGAGGACGAAACAACATCTTCTTCAAATAAGGGCAATTCAAGCTCAAGCACCATCACATCAACCGTAACAATCATTTCACTTGAGCAAACGGAAATAACGCTCGCCGTCGGCGAAACGGCTGAGATTGCGATAACCACCGAGGCAACGTCTCTTTCGCTCGAAATGGACGACGAAAGCATTGTCACCGCGTCACTTTCCGGCAAAACGCTCAGCGTCACCGGGCGCAAGCGCGGCACGGCATATGTTTGGGTTCTCGGCAGCAGCAACTATGCCTCGCTCCGCGTATCGGTCGTTGCGGCGACAGAGCAGGTAACGGAAGCTCCCACCGATGAGGAAACGGAAGAAGAAACAGAGGCTGCGACCGAAGAGGCGACCGAAGAAGCCACGGAAGCCGCGACCGAAGAGGCAACGGAAGAAGCAACAGTCGCCGTTTCCTTTAACGACATCGAAACTCACTGGGCAAAGGACGACATAACATATCTCGCATCCCGCGGCATCGTCAGCGGCATGTCCGACGGTATCTTCGCGCCCGACCAAAACGTCACCCGCGCACAGTTTGTAACAATGCTCAACAATGCGTTTTCGCTTCCCGCCTATGAAGGCGACGCCGTCTTCACCGACGTTCCCGCCGATTCGTGGTACTATTCCGCAGTCATGGCAGCATATCAGGCGGGCATAGTCAAGGGCTCGGGCGATTTGTTCAATCCCGATTCCCTCGTAACCCGTCAGGACATGGCGGTATTCGCCTACCGCGCCGCACAGTATAAAGGTCTTTCGGCGGATAATCCCACAGGAGAGGCATTTGACGACGATTCCGACATTTCCGACTACGCAAAAGACTCCGTCTACGCAATGCGCACCCTCGGCATCATCAACGGCATGACCGAAACAACCTTCTCCCCCTTGGGCAACGCCACCCGCGCCCAGGCAGCGACAATCATAGCCAAACTCTACAGATTAGTATAACCCCCGCGTTTTTTCCACCTACTAACGGGTCACACGTCGTAGGGCGGGGGCTTGCTCCCGCCGCTCCTGACGAAACCCACTCTGTACTTATAAATCCCACTCCGCTGCAATTTCGGTTGTAGTACCTCGTATCATCTAAAACTTTATGTTACGATATTAACGGTTACGCACTTCCTCGGTCGTAGGGCGGGGGTTTATCCCCCGCCGCGGTCTACCGCCCAATTAAAAATAAACCATTTTTATGCGATTTTCTCGCTGTGTCGGTTGTAGGGGCGGGGCTCGTCCCCGCCCGCCGCGCCCGCAGGCGCATAGAAATCAAATTTTGCCTTGCAAAATTTGTTCCTTCATTCTACATTTTAAATTCTAAATTCTACATTCCAAATAAGAGATCAGGAGGAATTTATCATGCTTCGTATTTTTGTTGAAAAGAAACCCGGGTTTGACGTCGAGGCACAGGGGCTTTTGTCCGACCTTCGCGAAAATCTCGCAATGGACAATCTTCTCAACGTCAGAATTGTCAACCGCTACGACATCGAGGGCATTTCCGAGGCGGAATATGCCGCAGCAAAGCCGCTCGTCTTTTCCGAGCCGCCGGTTGACTTCGCCTACGACGAAACCCTCACCGTCGCGGGCGACGAAACAATCATCGCAACGGAGTATCTTCCCGGGCAGTACGACCAGCGCGCCGACAGCGCCGCCGTCTGCGTGCAGATTATCACCCAGGGGCAAAAGCCGACCGTCCGCGTCGCAAAGCTCGTCATTTTAAAGGGCGCAATCACCCCCGAAGATAAAGAGAAGATAACGAAATACTACATCAACCCCGTCGATTCGCGCGTCGCAAGCCTCGAAAAGCCCGCAACCCTTGTTGAAAAGGCTGCTGCTCCCGAGGACGTAAAGCCTGTTCAAGGCTTTATCACGGCCGACAACGCGGCGCTTTCCGCCTTAACCAACGAAATGGGCTTTGCCATGGACATGGATGATTTGTATTTCTGTCAAAAATATTTCCGCGACGAGGAAAAGCGCGACCCCACCTACACCGAAATGCGCGTGATAGATACCTATTGGTCAGACCATTGCCGCCACACGACGTTCGGCACAATTATCGACAATGTCGATATCGACGACGGCTTCACCGCGCTTAAAGAATCATACGAAGCATATTTATCATCCCGCGAGCGTCTCTATGTCGGAAAGCACAAAAACCTCTGCCTCATGGACATTGCGACAATCGCCGCGAAGGATTTAAAGAGCCGCGGACTTCTCCAAGGGCTTGACGAGAGCGACGAAATCAACGCCTGCTCCGTAGTTGTCAACGTCGAAATTGACGGCGAAGAGCAGGAGTGGCTGCTCATGTTCAAAAACGAAACGCATAACCACCCCACCGAAATCGAACCGTTCGGCGGCGCAGCGACGTGTCTTGGCGGCGCGATACGCGACCCCCTCTCCGGCAGAAGCTACGTTTATCAGGCAATGCGCGTAACCGGCGCGGCGGACCCCAACAAAAAGGTCTCCGAAACGCTCCACGGCAAGCTTCCGCAAAAGAAGCTCACCCGCACAGCCGCGGCGGGCTATTCGTCCTACGGCAACCAAATAGGTCTTGCCACAGGGCAAGTCAGCGAGGTTTACCACCCCGGCTACGTTGCCAAGCGCATGGAAATCGGCGCTGTTATCGGCGCGGCTCCCAAGAAAAACGTCATACGCCTGACCCCCGAAAAGGACGATATTATCATTCTCCTCGGCGGCAGAACGGGGCGCGACGGCTGCGGCGGAGCAACGGGATCCTCCAAAGCCCACACCGAAACGAGCCTCGAAACCTGCGGAGCCGAGGTTCAAAAGGGCAACGCACCCGAAGAGCGTAAAATTCAGCGCCTTTTCCGCAACCCCGAACTCACGCGCATGATAAAACGCTGCAACGACTTCGGCGCGGGCGGCGTCTCGGTCGCAATCGGCGAGCTTGCCGATTCGCTCATAATCGATCTTGATAAAGTACCAAAAAAATACGACGGGCTCGACGGCACCGAGCTTGCGATCTCCGAAAGTCAGGAGCGCATGGCGGTCGTCGTTTCCCCCGAAGATGTCGATAAATTTCTCGCCTTTTCCGCAAAGGAAAACCTTGAAGCGACCCCCGTTGCCCGCGTGACGGACGACGAACGCCTCACCATGCTTTGGCGCGGAAAAACAATCGTTTCTCTCAGCCGTGCCTTCCTCAACACCAACGGCGCGGAAAAGCACGCTTCCGTCAAGGTTAAAAAGCCCGAGGGCAGCGTATTTAAAACTGTCCCCGTGACAAATCTTCACGACCAATGGCTTGCAACTCTTTCGGATCTCAACGTCTGCAGCCAAAAGGGACTTTCCGAACGCTTTGACGCCTCCATCGGCGCGGCGAGCGTGCTCATGCCCTTCGGCGGCAAAACGCAGCTCACCCCCACCGAGGGCATGGCGGGCAAGCTCCCGTCCGACAGCGGAAACACCTCCGCCGCATCCCTCATGGCTTACGGCTTTAACCCCACAATTTCCGATTTTTCGCCCTATCACGGCGCAATCTATGCCGTTGTCGAATCCGTTGCCAAAATCGTGGCGCTCGGCGGCGATTATCACGACTGCTACCTCACGTTCCAGGAATATTTTGAGCGTCTCCACGAGGATCCCAAGCGTTGGGGCAAGCCCTTTGCCGCGCTTTTGGGCGCATACACCGCACAGATGAAGCTTCATCTCGCGGCAATCGGCGGCAAGGACTCCATGTCGGGCTCCTTTGACGACCTCGACGTTCCGCCCACGCTCGTCTCGTTCGCTGTCGCAATGTGCGACGCTTCAAACGTCATTTCTCCCGAATTTAAAAAAGTAGGCAGCTGCCTCGTCTTTGTGCCTTTAAAGATTGCCGACGACATGATGTGCGACTTTGACGCGCTCGACAAAACCTACACCGCCATTCACAAGGGCATCATTGATAAAAAAATAATCTCCGCCTCCGTCATAAAGCACGGCGGCGTGTGCGAAGCGGTCAGCAAAATGTCATTCGGCAATATGATAGGCGCGGCAATCGACTGCGACGACGATTTGCTCTTCTCACTCAACCCCGGTTCGCTTTTAGTCGAGGCGACAAACCTCACGCCCTTTGAAAACATAGACCACATCGTAATAGGCGAAACGGTTGAGGATGAAAACATCGCCGTCAACGGCGTCACTCTCACAATCTCCGAGTGCCTTGCCGCATGGACGAAGACTCTTGAAAACACCTTCCCCACCCGCGCCGCGGAGCGCACAACACCCATCACCGACTATTCGTATTCAAAGAAGTCAATTCATATCGCCAAAAACCGCGTCGCGAAGCCTAAGGTATTTATCCCCGTATTCCCCGGCACCAACTGCGAATACGATTCCGCACGTGCCTTCATCAAGGCGGGAGCCGAAACCGATGTATGCGTCTTCCGCAACCTCACAATGGGCGACGTCTCCGATTCGCTTAAGGAATTTGCGCAGCGCATTTCCCAAAGCCAAATCATCATGTTCCCCGGCGGCTTCTCCGGCGGCGACGAGCCCGACGGCAGCGGCAAATTCATTGCCGCCGCGTTCCGCAATCCTTACGTCAAGGAGGAAGTTACAAAGCTTCTCCAAGAGCGCGACGGGCTCATTTTGGGCATCTGCAACGGCTTCCAGGCTCTTATCAAGCTCGGTCTCGTGCCCTACGGCGAAATTTGTGACCTCACGGCGGATTCCCCCACCCTCACGTTCAATAACATCGGACGCCACGTTTCCTGCATGGCTTACACAAAGGTCGTTTCAACCCTTTCCCCGTGGTTCAACTCCGTTTCACTTGGCGACATTCACGCCGTTCCCGTCTCCCACGGCGAAGGACGCTTTGTCGCATCCGATGAGGTACTTCAAAAGCTCATCCAAAACGGACAGATTGCCACCCGCTACGTCGACCTTGACGGCAACCCCACCAACGCCATGCCCTACAACCCCAACGGCTCGTTTGAAGCAATAGAAGGCATCACCAGCCCCGACGGTCGCGTCTTGGGCAAAATGGCTCACTCCGAACGCAAGGGCAGCTTTGTTTCCTCAAACATCCCCTTTGAAAAGGATCAAAAAATATTCGAATCTGGCGTCAACTACTTTAAATAAATAACCTATTTATAAACAGCTCTCCGCCAACTGCGACGGAGAGCTGTTTTGCCAAAGAAATTAATACGTATCATAGCAAGGCATTCCGCTGCAATGACAGAACGCGGAAAGAAAGAACTTATCGATGCCTTATTTGGGGAGGAATGAAATTGCGTTTAAAAAAGTTAATTTGTGCGCAATTTAAAAATTTGATTTCGTGCTTGATGATTAAGAAGTATTGACAAATCACATTGTGAAACTTATAATA
>JAJQCX010000195.1 GCA_021202495.1 Clostridia bacterium
GAGATACCGGAGGGCTTGGAAAAGGCTCCGGTGGGGGAGGAATGCTACATATATCCCGGCGGGGGAGCGTTTCAGGCGGGGAGGCTTTGGAAGGAAGGATTTTTCAGCGTGCAGGATTTGTCCTCGCAGCTCGCGGCGGAGGCGCTTGAAGTAAAGAAGGGCATGAGAGTGCTGGATCTTTGCGCGGCGCCGGGCGGAAAGAGCGAATACATTGCCGAAATGATGGAAAATGAGGGAGAGATAGTCGCGTGCGATTTGCACCCGCATAAGACGGAACTTATCAAAAAGGGCGCGGAACGGCTGGGGATTGACATAATAAAAACGAGGGTCAGCGACGCGGAGAAGTTTGAAAAGGAATTTGAGGACGGATTTGACAGAGTGCTGCTCGACGCGCCGTGCTCGGGGCTGGGGATAATACGAAGGAAGCCCGACATTAAGTGGAGCAAAGAGGCGGCGGACTGCTCAATCTTGGCGCTGACACAGTATAAAATGCTGAGAAACGCGGCAAGATATGTGAAAAAGGGCGGGATTTTGGTATATTCGACCTGCACGATAAGCAAAGCCGAAAATGAGCGAGGGGCGGAGACGTTTTTGCGGGAGAACAAAAATTTTGACGTTTTAGCCGATGATTTCATAGGAAAAAAGGGTTACAGGCAGTTTTTGCCGAATATAGATAATACGGACGGGTTTTTTATTGCGAGGTTTATAAGACGTGAATAATCTTGGTGACATGACGCTTGAGGAATTAACCGAATATGTAGAAAAGCTGGGCGAAAAAAGTTATCGCGGAAAGCAGATTTTTGAGGCGATTGCGAGGGGCGCGGAGAGCGTTGACGATTTGACGCAGCTTTCAAAAGCGTTTCGCGCAAAATTGGCGGAGGACGCGGTAATTTTCTTGCCGCAGATTGAGAGGAAGCTTGTTTCAAAGATTGACGGCACGGTAAAATATTTGCTGCGGCTCAATGACGGGAATGTTATCGAGACGGTGGCGATGCGGTACAATCACGGAATTTCGGTGTGCGTGTCAAGTCAGGTCGGGTGCGCTATGGGCTGCTCGTTTTGCGCGTCGACGTTAAACGGAAAGGTGAGAAATCTTTTTCCGCATGAGATAACGGGGCAGGTTATCAGAGCGGGGAAGGATTTGGGAGAGAGAATTTCGAGCGTTGTTGTGATGGGAATCGGAGAACCGCTTGACAACTACGGTAATCTTATGGTATTTTTAAAGAATATAAACGACCCTTGCGGCGTAAATTTGGGATATAGGCACATAACGGTTTCGACGTGCGGAATTGTGCCGAAAATGTACGATTTGGCGGACGAGGGGATGCCGATAAATTTGGCGGTGTCGCTGCACGCATCGAATGATGAGGAGCGGCGGGCGATAATGCCGGTGGCAAAGGCGTATGACATGAAATCGGTCATTGAGGCGGCGAGATATTATTTTGAAAAGACGCACAGGCGCGTGAGCTATGAATACGCGCTGATTGAGGGGAAAAACTCATCGAAGGAATGTGCGGAGAGATTGGTTGAGATATTTGGGAAGGACAATTGCCATTTTAATTTGATACCCGTGAATGATGTTAAGGAGCGGGGAAATAAAAGAGCTTCGCGCGAACAGGTTGAGAGGTTTGCTAAATTGTTGGAGAAGGGGCATATTACAACAACGGTGAGGCGAGAATTGGGAAGTGATATTGCAGCTTCGTGTAGGCAATTAAGAAATAGCTTGGCAGAAAGCGGCTGATATAGCGCTCTAAAAAGGGTGCAGGGGAAAAGCGGAGCTTGTCCCCGTGTTCGGCGGCGAAGCCGACGAACTCTAAAAAATGGAGGTGTCTGAAAATGAATTATGCGGCAAGAACGGACGTTGGGCTTGTTAGGGCTAACAACGAGGATTCTTATCTCATTGACGAGGCGGACGGGGAGAAGATTTTTATTGTCGCCGACGGAATGGGAGGACATAACGCAGGCGAGGTGGCGAGCCTTGAGGCGTGCAGAAAGATTGACGGATACATAAAAGGTCACGATTATGCGCCCGAAGAGCTTGTGAGAAAGGCTGTTGAATCGGCAAATCGGGAGATCTTCATTCACGCGATGCAAAATGAGGCAATGCGTGGGATGGGAACTACGGTTGAGGTGTGCGTAATGTCGGGAAACGATTTGACGATCGGGCACGTCGGAGACAGTCGGGTTTATGTCATTTCAAAGGACGGGATGCGGCGCGTGACGCGAGATCACAGTGTCGTTGAGGAAATGGTTGCGGCGGGAAGCATAACGCTTGAAGAGGCGAGAGTGCATCCGCAGCGCAATTATATCACGCGGGCTGTGGGTTCGATGTATACCGTTGAGGTCGACGTGATAAAGAAAACGCTGAATCCGGGCGACATTGTGCTGATGTGTACGGACGGGCTGACAAGCATGGTCACAAACGACGACATTTTGCGGATTGTGCGCGAAAAGGAGCAAATGCCGCTCATTGCCGACGCTTTGATTGACGAGGCGAAGAAAAACGGCGGACGGGATAACATAACGCTGATAGTTTTCGGCACGGAATGTGAAAATGAGGCAGATGGGAGGGATTCTCAATGACGGGAACCGTTTTGGGAACAAGATATGAAATTTTGGAAAAGGTCGGCATGGGCGGCATGGCGATTGTGTACAAGGCGAAGGACAAGCTTTTGAACCGCTTTGTCGCGGTGAAGGTACTCCGAAGCGAATATGAGGGTAACGAGGAATTTATAAGACGCTTTAACATTGAGTCGCAGGCGGCGGCGAGCTTGTCACATCCGAACATTGTGCCCATATATGACGTCGGCGAGTCGGGCGGACGGCAGTATATTGTGATGGAATATCTTGAAGGCGAGACGTTGAAGCAGTACATTGCAGAACACAAGGGCGGCGTTGATTGGAATGAGGCAACCGATATTTCAATTCAGATTTGCTCCGCGCTTGAGCACGCGCACCAAAAGCACATCATACATAGGGATATTAAGTCGCAGAACATCATTTTGACGACCGACGGCGTTGTTAAGGTGACGGATTTCGGCATTGCGAGAGCCGTGAACAACGTGACGACGAAGATGGAGGCGGTGGGCAGCGCTCACTACCTTTCGCCCGAGCAGGCGAGGGGCGGATATACCGACCAGAGAAGCGACATTTATTCCTTGGGCGTTGTGATGTATGAGCTCTTTACGGGAAGGCTCCCGTTTGACGGGGAGACGCCTGTTGCGGTCGCAATGCAGCACATGCAGGCGGAGCCGATAAGACCGAGATTGATAAATCACGACATTCCGCAGACGATTGAGGATATAATTTTAAAGGCGATGAGCAAGGAGCAGCGGCTGCGCTATGAGAGCGCGACGGCGATGCTCTCGGATTTAAAGCGCGTTTTCGCAAATCCGCACGCGGAGGTTGCGCATCCTCACACTGAGGAAGACAATTCCGACAAATTCGGAACGAGAGTTATGCCGCCGATTGTGAATATTACGATGTCGGACGCAAAGGAGCCGGAACACACTGAAAAGCCGCTCGTGAGAAGAAGCCCCGAGAGCGATACTCCGACGCGAAAAACCGCGCCAAAGAAGGAAAAGAACAAACGCGGCGACACGATCGCGGTTGTCGCGGCGATTTTCACAATGGCTGCGGTTGCGGTTATATTGGGCTTTATTGTGTATAACATTTTGGGCGGCAGCATTTTCGGGGGAGATACCGAAACGGGCGAATACAAGGTGCCGAACTTGGTCGGAATGACGCTTGAGCAGGCACAGGACACAGTAAAGGATACGGAATTTACTCTGACTATTGAAAGCCAAGAATACAGCGACAGTGTTGACAAAAATCTCATCATGCGGCAGGATCCCGAATACGGCGAGGCGCTTGACGAGGCGTGCGAGATAAAGATTGTGGTAAGTCTCGGAGTGGAGACGTTTGAAATTGAGGATTACACAGGGCGCGACGGCGACGAGGCGGCGGAGGAGCTGCAGGAAAAGGGCATGAAGGTGACGATTGTGCGCGAATCGAACGACGAGATGCCCTCGGGGCTTATCATTCGCCAGCTTCCGACGGCGGGAACACAGGTGACGACGGGCAAGAGCGTGACGCTGACGGTGAGCACGGGTCCCGATGAGGAGCCGGTTGAGGTACCGAACGTTATCGGGCTGTCGCAGAGCGCGGCGGAAAGTCTCATTCAGCGCAGCGGGCTTGTTGTGGAAAATGTGATAACGGCGGAATCCGACGAGGCGAAGGGAACTGTTATTAAGCAAATTCCCGACGCGTTGAGCGAGGCGGATGAGGGCGACGGAGTTATTATTTACGTGAGCGCGGGTTCGACAACGACGAGCTCGAACACGACGACGTCCGATACGCCCGATACGCAGCAGGAGGAAAAGAACGAGACGCCCGAAAATAACAGCAACAATAACAGCAGCAATAATAATTCGGGAGATACGACGAGCGGCGCGGACAATGGCGACAGTACGCCGCAGACGTCCGACAGCGGGTTGTAATAATAAGGAACAAATTTTGCGGGGGCAAGACGTGAAAGAGTGGGAGACGCGGGCGGAGCAAGCCCCGCCCCTACAACAGAAAATGCCAATTTGGCGGAAAAGCTGCGGACGCTCAAGCGGGACGCTTGCCGCCCGTACAACCGAGACAGCAGAAAAGAGGGGCTTTAAGCCCCAAGGAGGAAAGCTTTTTGCTTTTAAAAGGTACGATTGTTAAGGGAATCGGCGGGTTTTATTACGTCGATACGGAGATGGGAATTATTGAGTGCCGCGCAAGGGGAAAGTTTCGGAAAACGGACATAATTCCCATTGTGGGCGACAGAGTTACAATTGAGGTTGAAAAAGGAAGCGGAAGCGTGAAGGAGATTGAAGAGCGCAGAAACTTCCTCGTTCGTCCGCCGGTGAGCAACATCGATGTGCTCGTCGTTGTCGCGGCGGAGGAAAATCCCGCGCCCGATTTTTTGCTGATTGACAAAATGCTTGTCATTGCGGCGGAAAAGAGCATTGATGGCATCGTGTGCGTGAATAAGAGCGACCTTGACGGCGAGAGCGCGGAGAAAATAAGAACGATTTATAAAAACGCGGGCTATGAGGCGTTTACGGTGAGTGCGGTAAAAAACGCGGGAATTGACGAATTAAAGAGCGCGCTTACAGGCAAAACGGCGGCGTTCGCGGGGCTTTCGGGCGTCGGAAAATCGAGCCTTTTGTCACGCATAACGGGAAGAGAGCTTGCGGTCGGAGAGACAAGCAGGATTGAGCGCGGAAAGCATACGACGCGGCACATTGAGCTGATAAAGACGGACGAGGGATATGTTTTTGACACGCCGGGGTTTTCACAGCTTGAAATTGAGGCTATGAAATGCGGGGAGTTAAAGGAATATTTCCCCGAGATTTGGCAGAGAGAGGGCGAATGCCGCTTTCGCGGGTGCAGCCACACGGCGGAGCCCGATTGTGCGGTGAAAACCGCAGTTTCCGCGGGGGAGATTGCACAGAGCCGATATGAAAGCTATGTTAAGCTTTACGAAAAATTAAAAGAGATAAAGGATTGGGAATTATGAGCAGAGAGCTGAAAATTGCGCCGTCGATACTTGCGGCTGATTTTGCGATATTGGGAAAGCAGATAAAAAAGGCGGAAGAGGGCGGCGCGAAATATTTGCACCTTGACGTGATGGACGGGCGGTTCGTGCCGAATTTTACATTCGGGGCGCCTGTGTTTAAGTCGTTGAGAAAAGTGAGCGGGATGTTTTTTGACTGTCATTTGATGGTGGAAAGACCGCTCGATTTTATAGCGCCGTGCAAGGATGCGGGCGTTGATTCGATAACGGTGCATTATGAGGCTTTGGGCGAAAAGACGGGAGAAGTATTGCAATTTATAAAAAGCGAGGGGCTTTCCGCGGGGCTTTCGATAAGCCCGGACACGGAGGCTGACGCTATTGCGCCCTTTATTAAGGACGCGGACATGATACTCATAATGAGCGTTTACCCGGGATTCGGCGGGCAGAAATTTATTGAGGGGAGCCTTGATAAAATTGCTCGCGTGCGCGAAATGACGAAGGAATTTGACACGGACATCGAGGTTGACGGCGGGATCGGAGTTAAAAATATTAAAAAGGTCGTTGACGCGGGTGCGAACGTTATCGTTGCGGGGAGCGCCGTTTTCGGAGCGGAGGACATAAAAAAGGCGGTTGAGGATTTGCGCGCGGCTGCGGGAGAAAAAATATGAGAGCTGTTGTTATCGGCGCGGGAGATATACACGATTATGACTATATAAAAACGTTTATCCGTGAGGGCGATTTTATCATCGCGGCTGACGGTGGGTTGGAGCACGCGAAGAAAATGGGCGCTGTGCCTAATTTGACGGTTGGTGATTTTGACTCGTGGAAGGGCGAGGTTTCGGGCGAGGTATTGAAATTTAACCCCGAAAAGGACTACACTGATGCGGATTTGGCGGTGAAAGAGGCGCTGGGGCGCGGATGTGACGAGATAGTGCTTTTGGGCTGCACGGGGACAAGACTTGACCACACGCTCGCAAATATTGGTCTTTTGGAATATATCGCGCATAGGGGCGCGAAGGGAACTCTTGTGAATGAAAATAACATTGTGACGGTGATAACGCACGACACGGAAATTTGCGGAGACGGGGAAGGGTATTTGTCGTTTATCCCTATCGGCAAGGTAGAGGGAGTTACGCTGAAAAATTTGAAATATACGCTTAATGAGCGCGATTTGCGCTTTGAGGAAACGCTGACGGTGAGCAACGAATTTATCGGAGAGAAAGCGGAAGTAAAAATAAAAAGCGGAAGCTTGATTATGATAAAATCTCATGATTGAGAGGGGATTTTAATGGAGAATACTGCTGTATATCCCGGGTCGTTTGACCCGTTTACGAACGGACACCTTGACATGGTCAAGAAGGCGGCGCGCATTTTTGACAAGGTGTTTATTGTTATAGGCACGAATGTGAATAAAAGAAGAACGTACAGCGCCGAGGGAATGAAGCGCGCGATTGAGGAGACGCTGGAGGAAAACGCGCTGACAAACTGCGAGGTTTACGTTTATGAGGGGATAATTGCGCAGTACACGAAGGAAAAAAAGATTGGCTACATGATACGCGGGCTGAGAAACAACATGGATTACAGCTACGAGGAAAACATTGCTGAAGTGAACAAGCTGATAGATCCGAAGCTGGAATATATATATTTCAGGGCGGACAATGTGGCTGTGTCGTCGTCGATGGTGAAGGAGCTGCGCGAGTTTGGACAGGATGTGGCAAGCTTTGTGCCGCCGGCAGTGATGAGGATAATGTAATTGAGTTTGAAGTGTTGAGAGTGGAGTGTGGAGTTAAGGAAAAAATTTTGCGGAGCAAAATTTTGATTTAAAGCGCTGCGGCGCGGGCGGGCGGAGCAAGCCCCGCCCCTACAACCGACACAGCGAAAAACTCACATAAAGTGGGATGATTTTTAATTGAGTGATAGCCGGCGGCGGGAGGCAGCCGTGCATCCTACGACCGGGATTGCGGCGGAGGGAAGTTTATAAGGACGGAGTGGGAGACGATACAGACCCCACCGTCAGCCGCCAACGGCGGCTGCTACCTCCCCTCTTACCCGTCTAACAGCGGGATGTGGGGAGGGAAATGGGGATTGCAGCGGAGCGGGAAGAAATGTTAGAGAGTGGGAGACGTTAGAAGTGGGCGGAGCAAGCCCCGCCCGTACAACATAAGATGCCGGTTTGGCGGGAAAATAAGGACGGTCAAGCGGGACGCTTGCACGTACAACAAAAAAACATACCGATTGGGGATGAACCTAATCGGTATGTTTCTTATATTGAGAAAAAGGTTATCTCTTTACGTTGAAGGCAGCCATGCCCGGATATACGGCAGCGTCGCCGAGATCCTCTTCGATTCTGAGAAGCTGGTTGTACTTTGCAACTCTCTCGGAGCGGCTCGGAGCGCCTGTCTTAATCTGGCAGGTGTTGAGAGCAACAGCGAGGTCTGCAATTGTGGTGTCGGCAGTTTCACCGGAACGGTGAGACGAAATAGCCGTGTAGCCTGCCTTGTGAGCCATCTTAATAGCTTCAAGAGTTTCGGAAACGGAACCGATCTGGTTGAGCTTGATAAGAATGGAGTTACCGCAGCCAAGCTCGATACCCTTCTTCAAACGCTCTGTGTTTGTAACAAAGAGGTCGTCGCCGACAAGCTGAACCTTGCCGCCGAGTTCTTTGGTGAGAAGCTGCCAGCCTTCCCAGTCTTCCTCGTCGAGAGCGTCCTCGATGGAGATGATGGGATACTTTTCAACAAGCTGCTTCCAGTGCTCGATAAGTTCAGCCGATGTGAACTTTGTGCCTGCCTTGGGAAGAACGTATTCGCCCTTCTTTTCGCCCTTCCATTCGCTGGATGCGGCGTCCATGGCAATCATGAAGTCACGGCCGGGCTCGTAGCCTGCGTTCTTAACAGCTTCGAGAATGTACTGAATAGCTTCTTCGTCGCTTGCGAGGTTGGGAGCAAAGCCGCCCTCATCGCCGACAGATGTGGCAAGACCCTTGGACTTGAGAAGCGAAGCCAATGCATGGAACACTTCTGCGCACCAACGGAGAGCTTCCTTGAAGCTGGGAGCGCCTACAGGCATAATCATAAATTCCTGAACGTCAACGGTGTTTGCAGCATGAGCGCCGCCGTTCAAAATGTTCATCATCGGAACGGGGAGACGGTTGCCGGAAATGCCGCCCAAGAAGCGGTAAAGCGGAATGTCGAGCGCCGTTGCGGCAGCTCTTGCGGTTGCGATGGAAACTGCAAGGATAGCGTTTGCACCGAGGTTGGACTTGTCCTTCGTGCCGTCAGCTTCGATCATAGCCTTGTCAACCGCGTAAATGTCGGAAGCGTCGAGACCTACAACAGCGTCAAAAATGGCGGTGTTGATGTTTTCAACAGCCTTCGTTACGCCCTTGCCGAGATAACGGCTCTTGTCGCCGTCGCGAAGCTCGAGAGCTTCGAACTCGCCTGTGGAAGCGCCGCTGGGAGCGGTGCCGCGAGCTACCGTGCCGTCGGAAAGAGTAACCTCGGCTTCAACCGTGGGATTGCCGCGCGAATCGAGAATTTCACGACCGACAACGTCTTCGATAATCAAATAATCCTTCATTTGAAAAAACTCCTTTCAAAATGGTCATATATTAAACCTATATAATAATATCATACCTAATATTGGATTGTCAATAACTTAGAAAAAAATTAACAGAAAAGATAAATTTTCGCACAAGCGTGCCGCGCTGCGCCGTTTTTGCGAGACGGTACGGCGGGGAAATTTACTGCGTGGTTGCGGTTTATAATGCGGTGTAGATTGCGGGCTTTATAATATAACGCGGTCGGTGATTGGCGGAAGGAACAAATTCGGCTACGCCGAATTTGAATTTAAGCGCCTGCGGGCGCGGCGGGCGGGGACGAGCTGTTTGGTATGGGCACATGGTTTACAAAATGTCCGAGGACATGGTTTACACTTTTTGATATAATAAACGGCATAAAAAACACAAAGGAAGTGTGCTTATGCCATGGGAGTGTAAAACGATGGAAAAGACAAGAGAAGAATTTGTGCGAAGGGTACTGTCGCACGAAAAAAGCAAAGCTGCGTTGTGTCGAGAATACGGAATATCAAGACCGACGGGCGACAAGTGGATAAAAAGATTTGAAAATGGTGAATCTTTGTCCGACAAAAGCCGAAAACCATTCCATACAGCGAACAAAATAAACGATGATGTGGAACAAAAAATCATATCTGCAAGAAAGAACCGGCGATAGGTGCAACGAAAACGCGCCGAACGCTTGTTGACAGCGGGTGGAGCAATCCGCCGAGCATAAGTACCATCAATTGAGAAACCAAGAAAGAATGGGCTTTCGCCCCGGAGAAAACATCTTGAATCTGAAATTGTGGCGGAAAGCCACAGTATAAACCAATAAATACCAAAAAGTTGTAAACAATGTCCTCAAACAAAGTGTAAACCATGTCGTAATATACAATAAACTCCCGCCCTACGACCAAGATAGCGAAGAAATCAAGCTTTTTGGTTGAATATTAGTATAAAAAAACAGAGCATATTGAAATTTATCTTCAACATGCCCTGCTTTTTTTGTTTTGTCAGCTGCCCATTTTTGACGTGTACTGGCTCATTATCGAGCTTTTTTTCAGTTCCATTTGCGTTTCCGCCGCTGCGGCAACTTGGTCTGCGATAGCGGTGTCGGCTCCGATGGCTTTAAGCTCGCTTCTGAGAGCGGCGATTTCGCTGTCGACCTTGGAATAGCATTCAGATTCGATTGACGTTGCCTGTCCTAAATATTTGCTGACTGCGGCAACCTTTGCGTCGCGCCATGTAGCGTCGGGATGCGTCGCCTTATATGAATGAGTGTATGCGGTGACGGAGGAAGCCAAAGCGCTTACGCGTCCCTCAAATTCGCTTTGGTAGGAGTAAAGGTTCGCAACGTGCTTTGCCACGATTGCGTCCGCGCTGTCGCCGCTTGAAGAAGATGAGCTTGTACTTGAAGAGCTGTCCGTGCCTGAGTCGGCGGTTTCGGATTCCGCTTCGGAAGAAGCGCTTTCGCCGTATGTTTCGGCGATTATGCTCGCCAAAACGTCAAGCTTGCTCCGCTCGCCGCTCGCTATTTGCGCCAATTCCTCATCAGTGAAATCGCGAATCGAATCCGACAGATAATTTTTAATCTCGGAGGAATACTGCTCGTCACTTTCCGCAATCATCTCGTTTATGACTTCGCTGTCAGTTGTCATCGATATGTAAAGCGCCTTGATGTTGCGCCATTGGAACGCAACCAATATTCCGACCGCGACAATGACAATGCCCAAAAAAATTGCAACCCCGATAAGAACCCGTTTTAAAATCTTCTTTTTCATTATCTCACCTCAGAAATATTATATCCTGTTTACATCTTTCTGTCAACGCGTCTTATTTGTTTCAAAAGCAAACTATTTGTAAACAAACGGCGGTATATTTCGTTTGGGATTTCACATGGAAACAAACGCGCCGCAGCGCGTAATTATAAGATTTTAATCGGCGTTTACGTAGAATTCCTTGCCTGTGTCAAGGCAGTATGCCGCCAAAAAGCCTCCGTAAAAGACGCCGCAGTTTATAGCGACGTTGGAGCCTTTTTTAAAAATCTTTCCGTCGCGGGCTCCGATTTCGCGGGTTTCGTCGTGTGCGGTCACAAGAATTTTGCCGGGAAAATAGTTTTTATTGTAGTTGATTTCTCCGGATAAAATCTCATCCGCGGTGAAATCTTCAAGACTGTCGCCGGAGATGAAGTCCGCAGGCATGTTGTGCGCCAAAACAAATTCTTTGCCGTTTGCCTCAACTTCTTCGTAAAGCGTAAATTCCTCCAAATATTCCAATATTGCCGAGCGGTCGTCGGCGGCAAGGCGCGAAAAAGCGTCGAGCGTCGGCTCTCCGCCGCTTTCTGTCCACATTTGGCATCTTTCAGCCAGTTCCGTAGAGAGGGGAGAGGATATGTCCTTTTTTGTTTCCTTCTCTATTCCCGCCATTATTTCATATGCTATATAGTCATGGTCGCCTAATATGGGGAAAATGTTTTCGTGCAGCATCATGTCGAACAATATTTTTATGCCGTCCTCGCCTCCGTCAACAATGTCGCCCAAGACGAAAAGCAAGTCCTTCTTTGAAAATTCTATTTCTTCAAGAATTTCTTTGTATTTTTCGTAGCATCCCTGCAAATTGCTCACAGCGTAAATCATTTTTAAATTCCGCTCCTTTAAATTAAGTATGATGTCATTTTGCCCAAAAAGCATTCGCGAATACCCGAATCAATCT
>JAJQCX010000216.1 GCA_021202495.1 Clostridia bacterium
GCGCGATGTGAAAAGAGGTTTACGGGGAAAAGCGGAGCTTGTCCCCGTGTTCAGTCGCTTTGCGGCTGAACTATAACACGTAAAAGGGAGGCGCGGATATGGCGTCGGGGAACAACAGACGATATGCTGTGGTATATGTTATAATCGCGGTTATAATCGCGGCTTTTGTGGTGCGCCTTGTTTCGCTGCAGCTGATAGACGGCGAGGATTACCGTTCGCAGAGCGAGCAGCGCACGATGAAGACGACGACGATAGAAGCGCCGAGGGGAGACATATATGATCGCTACGGCAGAGTGCTTGTGACAAACAAGATGTCAAATTCAATCGTCATTCAGAAAATGCGCGGCAAGAGCGACGCGGATTTGAACGCGGTTATTAAAAATTTGTACGCGCTGGCGGACAACACGGGCTTTTACGTTTCAACGACCTTCCCGATTGGGCTTTCGGAGGGGGAGTTTAATTTTGAATTTGAGGAAAGCGAAGACGCGCCGAGGGAAAACGAATACGCGTGGAAGGATAAATATGAAATAGACCGCGAGGCTACGGCGCGTGAGGCGGTGGAATATTTCGCGGAAAAATATTCGGTAAATGAGGAAAGCGAGCTTACGAAGCTTAGGATAACGGCGACGAGATATGAAATGGAGCTGCGCGACTTTTCATATACGACGGATTTTGTGTTCGCGGAAAATATAACGATGGACATGATAACGGCGATAAAGGAGCAGCCGGCGGCGTTTTCGGGTGTTGAAATATCGGAGGGGTCGACGAGAGATTACAAATATCCGTCGATTGCGACGCACATTTTGGGGCGCGTGGGAAAGATAAGCTCTGAGGAGCTTGAAACGCTGCGCTCGTCGGGTTACACGATGACGAGCGTTGTGGGAAAGCAGGGAATTGAAAAATACGCGGAGGAATATTTGCGCGGAATTGACGGAACTGCGGGAGTGGAGCAGACAAAGGACGGGCGAAGCGTGAGCGAGGAGGTTATTGAAGAGGCAATACCGGGCAGAAACGTGACGCTGACGATAGACATCGATTTGCAGCAGGAAGCGGAAAAGGCGCTTTATGAGACAATTTTGGACATAAGAGCAAATGCCGAAACTACGGACGAGGGCAAGTATGCCGATTCGGGCGCTGTTGTGGTTGTGGATGTGAATACGGGCGAGGTACTGGCGCTGGCGTCGTACCCGACGTATGACATTTCGACATTCAGCGTGAATTATTCAAACCTTGTGAACGACTCGGCAAGGCCGCTTTACAACAGAGCCGTTTCGGGCGAATATTCGCCGGGGTCGACGTTTAAAATGCTCGTCGCGGCGGCGGCGCTTGAAGAAGGAATTATAACGCCGTCGGACGTTATTGTCGACAAGGGAATATACACATATTACAAGGATTATCAGCCGAGATGCTGGATTTATCGTCAGCACGGGCTGACGCACGGGGCGGAGACCGTTGTGGAGGCGCTGAGAGATTCGTGCAATTACTTTTTCTATGACGTTGGAAGGCGTTTGACAATTGAAAAAATTGACGAATATGCGCAAAAGTACGGCTTTGGGCAATTGACGGGGATAGAGCTGCCGTCGGAGGAGCACACAGGCGTTGTGGCGTCGCCCGAAAATCGCGAGGCGAGCGGCGGAACGTGGTACCCCGGAGACACTTTGCAGGCGGCGATAGGGCAGTCGGACACGGTTGCGACGCCGGTGCAGCTTGCGTCATACGTTGCGACGATTGCAAACGGCGGCACGCGCTACAAGCTGCATTTGATAAAAAGCATAGACGACAACGACGGAAATAACATTCTCACGATTGAGCCGCAGGTGATGAACACGATTGAGCTCTCGGATGAGACATATGCGGCGATAACAAAGGGAATGAGGCTTGTTGTTACGGAAGGCACGGGCATGGAGGCGTTTAAGGGCTGCGTTGTGGATGTGGCGGCAAAATCCGGCTCGGCGCAGATGGGAAGATATACGAACGGAATTTACGTTGCATATGCGCCCTACGACGACCCGCAGATTGCGGTGGCGGTTGTTATGGAAAAATCGGGCGGCGGCAGCGACGCGGCTCCCGTGGCGAGAAGGGTTATCGAGCAGTATTTCAGCGGCGAGATTGAAGAGGACGAATTAACCGAAGCGGGAGAGCTGATTGAATAACGCTACGCGTTATGTGATATGGTTGGGAGTGGTGAAAATGAATGTGAAAATGGGGCGTGATAAAATGACGCTTACGCTTGACGAAACGAGAAGCTTTGCCGAGCAAAAGGAAGATGTGCAAAATTATTTAAATAAAATGTCCGCCTTTTTTGCGAGGGGCAACGCAATAATCGAATATGAAGGGGCGGAGCTGACGTTTTTTGAGGAAACACAGCTTTGCGAAATGCTCGATGAGGCGTTTGGGCGGAGAATTGATTTTTGCTATAAAAAGCACCCGCCGGAAGGATTGATGCGGCACATAACGGCGCACGGTGAGAGGTTTCTCAAAAGCGTGAAGAGGACGGTGCGGGGCGGAGAGGAAATTAAGTCGAACGGGGATTTACTCATTTTGGGCGACGTGAACCCGACGGCGAAGCTTGAAGCTCAGGGCGACATATACGTTTTGGGAAAGCTGCGCGGGAGGGCGTTCGCGGGCTGCGAGGGAGACTGCGAGGCGATTGTTTTCGCACTTGAAATGGAGCCCGAGCAGATACAGATTGCAAATATCGCGGGTTTTAACGACAAAATGTCGGGCAGAGGGAAGATTTGTACGGCAAGGCTGAATGGTGATACAATTATAATAGAAAATTTTTAAATTTCGGTAGACCTTTTTAAAAAGATGTGGTATAATATGGAAAACAATAACAGAAATCATTGATTAATCAGTGATTTCTAAAGAAGGAGATTACCGATGGGCGAAGCGATAGTGATAACAAGCGGGAAGGGCGGCGTGGGGAAGACGACGCTGACGGCAAATTTGGGAGCGGCGCTGGCTCTTTTGGGAAAAAAGACGCTGATCATAGACACCGATATAGGGTTGAGAAATCTTGATGTTATTATGGGCATGGAAAACAGAATTGTCTATGATTTGGTGGATGTGTGCGGCGGAAAATGCGAATATAAAAAGGCGATGATTCGCGACAAGAGGTTTGAAGGACTGTTTTTGATACCGGCGGCGCAGTCGAGCGACAAGAGCGCCGTGACGCCGATGCAGATGAAAGCTCTTTTGCGGAAGCTGAAGGAAGAATTTGATTACATAATTATAGATTGCCCCGCGGGGATTGAGCAGGGGTTTGAAAACGCGGTGGCGGGAGCCGACAGGGCAATTGTCGTGGCGGTGCCGGAGGTTTCTTCGGTGAGAGACGCGGACAGAATAATCGGGCTGTTGGACAGGCACGGAATTGAAAACGTGGCGCTGGTGGTAAACAGAATAAGGCAAAAAATGGTGGATGAGGGCAACATGCTTTCAATTGAGGACATGCTTGACATTTTGGCGATAGACTTGATTGGCGCGGTGCCGGACGACGAGAGCATAATAATCGGTGCAAATACAGGCACGCCTGTTGTAATGACGGCAAAATCGAAGGCGGGAGAAGCTTATAAAAATATTGCGCTCCGAGTTATGGGCGAAAAGCGGGATTTGATTGATTTATCCGAGAAAAAGGGGATTTTTGCGAAAATTCTTGAGGTGATAAGGAGATGACGGGGCTTTTCGGAAGAACGAAGCGGGAGGCGAAAAGGCGGCTCATGTGCGCTCTTGAAAGGGACAGAAGCGCCTGCCTTACGGACAAGCTTTGCCGCGAGATTGAAAGCGTGATAAAAAAATACGCAAAGATTGACGGAAATGTTGAAATTAAAATTATTGAGACTGAAAGGCGGCGGCAGTTTATGTCGCTGGGATGTTATATAGAGGAGCTGCACTAAAGATAAAGAAGGAGACGATGGAAAAATGTATATTGCATTGATTGCACACGACAAGAAAAAAGAGCTGATGGTTCAGTTTTGCCTGGCTTACAGAGGGATATTCGCAAAGCACAATCTTTGCGCCACAAGAACGACGGGGAGCCTCATTTCCGAGGCGACTGGGCTGCCGGTTGAAAAGCTTTTGACCGGTAAGCAGGGCGGCGTGCAGCAGATAGCCGCGCGCATTGCATATGATGAGATTGACATGGTGCTGTGCTTCCGCGACCACATTACGATGAGGCGCTTTGAACCCGATTTGAGTAATCTCATGGCTATATGCGACGTGCATAATGTGCCGATTGCGACAAATTCGGCGACGGCGGAGGTTCTCATACAGGGGCTTGAACGAGGTGACTTGGATTGGAGAAATATTGTAAATCCGAAGAACAACGTCCGTGCGTGACGGACGAGGTGAGAAAGGCGCTTGAGGGGCGGCTTTTGCATAGGGTGTGGCTGATTTCGGACTTGCAGCAGTGGCTGCCCGAAAAGGCGAGGCGAAGCCTCTACACGGCTCTCGAGGATTTTTACGAGCTCAATTTAAAGTGCGATAAGATTTGGTATTTGGGCGACAGCGTTGAGGGGAGAAGCATTCCCTACCTTGAGGAAATGACGAAAATGCAGGAGGACGCCTTTGTGAAGCTCGGCATTCCGCTGTGCTACGTGTGCGGAAATCACGACATGGATCCTTTGCGCGACGGAAACGGGGCTATCTTTTACGAAATGGTAAAGAGCCATAAAGAGTGGAAAACGACGGCAACAAACGAGGACTTTTATTTCAGGGATACTTTGGGAGATTTTGACGTTGTATTTATCTCCGATCATTACGCGTCGGATTTTTCGTGGTGGGCGTGCCACGGGAGAGTTTACGGTGACGAGGGAAAATATCCTTACGGGATAGAGGATTTTGAAGCCTTGCGCAAAAGCATTGCCGAGAGCGGAAAGAGGACGATAACCGTTTCGCACTATTCATATCCCGGCGGGAACCGCGAAAGCCGGTTTATGCAAAGCTTTCTTCCGCTGCCGGAAAACGTTTTTATGCACATTTACGGGCACGCGCATATAGGAGATACGGCTTGGGCGGGAAAGGACGCGAACAGAAAAATTTCGTGGGTTGACGGGTGCGACGTGCCGCAGCTTGACATTGCCTCTCTTGAGCGTGACCGCGGCAGCGCTGTGAGAAGCGCGTTTTTGGAGATTTACGACGGCTGCGCCGTTGTTTCATTCCGTGACCACGACAAAAAAAGATGGACGGAAAGTTTTGCGAAAAGCATATATTAACTGTTGAAAAGTGTCGGAAAGACTGCTATAATATTAAAAGTTCCGTATATGGGCGGAGTTAAAACCTATTATTTGCGAGGTATGTACATGAGCGAAAGGGTTTATATATCGATTGTCGGCGAGACGAACGTCGACGGGGAATGTGACAAGACGGAGATGGTGACGGAGGGGGACTATGTTTTTCGTGCGGGAAAGTATCTTCTTCGCTACAGAGAGCGGCTCATTGAGGATGGGGAAGAATGCTCCACGATAATAAAGTGCGATGGGCAAAAGGTGACGATGACGAGAACGGGCTCCGCGAATACGCAGATGATTTTTGAAAACGGAAAGCGGCACGTCAGTCTCTACGAAACGCCCTTGGGGAGCTTTAGCGTGAATATTTTGACCGACAGCTTAAACGTCGATGTAGGCGAGGCGGGCGGCGAAATAAAGATAGACTACGCGCTGGACATAAACAGCTCGATGAGAACGCAGAACCGTCTTCATTTGAACATAAGAAAAACGCCGCAGAATTTCGGCGCGTGATAACGAAAGAAGGAAATAAGTTGTATTATTATACATTGCAAAAGAAAAAGAAGGATATTTATGACGCCGTGGCAGCCGCTGCGGCAAAGGCATATCCCGAAATTGAGGCGGCAGAATTCACGGTTGAAGAGCCGCGCGAAAAGGAGCACGGGGATTTTGCGGCGAACGCGGCGATGCTCCTTGCGAAAAGGATGAAGAAAAATCCGCGTGAGATTGCGCAGAACATTGTCCAAAACATTGACGCGGCATCGGTCGGCGCGGAGAAGGTGGAGATTGCGGGACCGGGATTTATCAATTTTACGCTCGACAGGTCGTATATTTGCGGTGTGCTCGGCGAGATTGAGGCGCTGGGAGCGGACTACGCCAATGTTGACACGGGGCACGGCAAAAATGTGATGATTGAGTTTGTAAGCGCGAACCCGACCGGACCCATGCACATGGGAAACGCCAGAGGCGGTGCTTTGGGCGACACGCTGGCAAACGTGCTCAAAAAGGCGAACTGGAATGTGACGCGCGAGTTTTATATAAACGACGCGGGCGCGCAGATTGAAAAATTCGGAAAGAGCCTTGAGGGAAGGTATATTCAGATTTTAAAAGGCGAGGACGCGGTTGAGTTTGACCCCGAATGGTATCAGGGCGAAGACATTCGCGTTCACGCGCAAAATTATATTGATTTGTACGGAAATTCGCTTTTGGAGATGGACAGCGCCGAGAGACGCGAAAAGCTCATAGGGTACGCGCTTGAGCTCAACATAAATTCGCTGCACGAAACGCTCGAAAGATACGGAATAAATTACGATGTGTGGTTTCGCGAAAGCACGCTTCACGAATCGGGACAGGTTAGGGAGACGATTGACCTTCTGTCGGCGCGGGGCAAGACATATGAGCAGGATGGCGCCATTTGGCTGAAATCGACGGAGTTTGGCTGCGAAAAGGACGACGTGCTTGTGCGGCAGAACGGTATACCTACGTATTTTGCGGCGGACATTGCATATCACAGAAACAAAATTGAAAAGCGCGGATATGATTTATGCATAAACATTTGGGGCGCAGATCATCACGGGCACATTGCGAGAATGAAGGGCGCGCTTGAAGCGCTGGGCATTGATTCGGAAAAGCTTGTTGTGCTGACGATTCAGCTTGTAAGGCTCATGAGCAATAACGAGATTGTTCGCATGAGCAAGCGCACGGGCAAGATGATAACGTTAAGCGACCTCATAGATGACATCGGAGTTGACGCGGCAAGGTTTTTCTTCAATATGCGTGCGGCGGGCAGCCACATGGATTTTGACCTTGATTTGGCGGTGGAGCAGTCGAACGACAACCCCGTGTTTTATGTTCAGTACGCTCACGCGCGTATTTGCTCGATAATTCGTCTGCTTGAAAACGAGGGTGTGAGTGTTCCCGAAATGAAGGACGTTGACACGAGCGTGCTTCAGGCGGCGGAGGAATTTGAGCTGATGCGCCGCTTGGCGGAGCTGCCGGATGAGATTGAAAACGCGGCGGAAAGCTTTGAGCCAAGTCACCTTACGCGCTACGTTATGGATTTGGCGGGGGCGTTTCACTCGTTTTATTCGGCGTGCAGGGTAAAAGACAACGACGAAAAGGTGAGAGATGCAAGATTAAAGCTTGTATATTCCACAAGGGTTGTTATTAAAATTGTCCTTGACATACTCGGCGTTTCAGCGCCGGAGCAAATGTGAAAAGGGATACATTTAAATAAGGAAAAAGGTGTTTTATATGAACAAGACATTTAAATCGTTTGTTTCGCTGCTGTTGGCGATTGTGATGCTTGCGTCAAGCTCGGCGTTCGTATATGCCGACGAAGCGACACAAGCGGCGGAGACGGCGACCGAAACAACCGAAACGATTGAAGAAACGGTTGAAGAAACTACGGAAGCGACCGACGCGGCGGAGGACGAACAAGAGTTTGTCCAAACGAGAGAAACCGTTGAGGTTACGGTTCCGACCAAGTGGGAAGCGTATGTGACGAAAAATACTATTGCGAATTTGTGCATATCTATCGCAAAATCGTATTACTACGGCGTGGCGGACGAGGATCTTTTGTATCGTGCGCTGTGCAGCGCGATTGATTTGGGATATTTCGATTTTGACAGCGCGGTTGAGTCGATGATGCAGCTTTTGCAGGACGGATACAGCGAATATTATTCGCCGGAGCGCTTTGAATCGCTCTATAACGATATTCAGGGCGAATATTACGGAATAGGCGTGACGATAACGCTGTCGGGCGAAAATGTTGTCGTTATGGGCATATACCCCGATTCGCCGGCTGAAAAGGCGGGAATAAGCCTTTATGACATTATTATTTCGATTGACGGGCAGAGCATTGCTGGCATGAGCCTGTCCGATGTTGCATCTTTGATAAAGCGCGAAAAGGGCGCGGCGGTCAAGGTCGGAGTTATGCGCGGAACAGAGGAGCTTGTGATTGAATGTACGTGCGACGAGTTTAGCGAAAACCCGGTGACATATGAAATTACGGAGGATAATGTCGGTTACATTTACATTTCGTCGTTTACGGCAAACCTTGATGAATTTGTAACGCCTGTGCTGGAAGAGTTTGACGCGAAGGGCATAACGAATGTTGTGCTCGACATTCGCAACAATGGCGGCGGTGAGCTTAATGCGGCGATTTCACTGGCGAGCCATTTTGTGCCGGAGGGCACGATTGCGAAGCTCAAATATAAGGACGAGACACAAAACGCGGATTTGACGGTTGAAAACGGCATGACGGAGTCGAAATATAACCTTGTGCTGCTTGTGAACGAAAACAGCGCGTCGGCATCGGAGCTTTTTGCCGGAGCTGTGCAGGGAAGAGGCGCGGGTACAATTATCGGCACAACGACCTTCGGCAAGGGCAGTATGCAGTCGATGTACCGCCTTTCGACGGGTTCGGGAATTAAATATACGATTGCCGAATTTTACACGCCGAACGACGAGAGAATACACACAATCGGCATAACGCCGGACATTGTTGTCGAAAATTCGACATATCATGTTTCGGAGGATGACATGCAGATACTTGACGTTGAAAAATACGACGACAAGATGGATGCGGATAACGTTCTTGCGGTTGAGCAGAGGCTTGAAGCGCTTGGGTACTTAGACGAAGCGGACAACGTTTTTGACGACGACACCCGCGACGCGCTTCGCGCGTTCCAGACGCTTTTTTTTTTTTATTTTACGGGGTAAACGTAGTTCTACACGCTGATTGCGCTCGCGTCGATAATCTACGATTTCGACAAGTCAAACGACGATCAGCTTGCGGCGGCGTTAAAATACGCGGCGACAGGCTCTATAGAATAAGATTTTAAATAAAAAGACCGCTTCGGCGGTCTTTTTTAAGAAAAAAATGTGCAAAATCACAAAAATGAATTGCAATATTGCAAAAAAAGTTGTATAATATGTCTGTTAGTGTGAAAAATTCATATTAAAATACTATTAGGAGGGGTATAAACAATGCCTGAGATCAAGTTTTATAAGCACGAACCTATACCGATGGAGATGCACAAGGTGAAGATTGTGCAGCAGTTAAAGCTGCTGCCGGTGGATGAAAGAGTGAAAAAAATTCGCGAGGCGGGTTTTAACACGTTTCAGCTTCACAACGGCGACATATTTATGGATATGCTGACCGATTCAGGCGTTAATGCGATGAGCGACAATATGCAGTCGGCTATGCTGAGGGCGGACGACGCCTACGCGGGAAGCGAAACCTTTTACAGAATGAGAGCTAAGTTAGAGGAAATTTTCGGTATTCCCAATCTTTTGCCGGCACATCAGGGCAGAGCGTGCGAAAATATATTGACAGAGCGCTTTGTTAAAAAAGACAGCTGCGTTATAATGAATTATCACTTCACGACGGCGAAGGCGCATATTACGCGCGTAGGCGGCAGAGTGGAGGAGCTTGTTAAGGCGGAGGGGCTCATTTCAAAGAGCAATTTGCCGTTTAAGGGCGACATCGATTTGGACGCGCTTGAGGCGTGCATACAAAAGGAAACGCCCGAAAACGTGCCGTTTATCCGCATTGAGGCGGGTACGAACCTCATAGGCGGACAGCCGGTTTCGTATGAAAACATGAAGGCTGCAACCGACATTGCAAAAAAGTACGGCATTTTGACCGTTATGGACGCGTCGCTTTTGCAGGATAATTTGTATTTTATCAAAACGCGCGAGGAGTCAATGAAGGACAAGTCGATACGCGAGATTACGCGCATGGTTGCGGATTTGTTTGATATTATTTATTTCTCGGGCAGAAAGTTCGGTTTTGCTCGCGGCGGCGGCATTTTGGTGCGCGATTTGGATCTCTTCCATTCGATGGAGGATCTTGTGCCGATGTTCGAGGGCTTTTTGACCTACGGAGGTATGTCGGTTAAGGAAATGGAAGCGATGATTATCGGCTTTGACGAGTCGATGGACATGGACGTTATCTCGCAGGGACCGCAGTTTATTAACTACTGCGTGAGAAAGCTTGACGAATACGGCGTGCCGATGATAACGCCGGGCGGCGGCTTGGGCGCGCATCTTGACGCGGGAGAATTTGTAAAGCACATTCCCTCGGAGGAATATCCGGCAGGTTCGCTGGTATGTGCGCTTTACATTTGCGGCGGCATACGCGGCATGGAGCGCGGAACACTCTCCGAGGAGCGCAACGCGGACGGAAGCGAAAGAATTGCGTCGATGGAGCTTGTGCGCATGGCGCTGCCGAGACGCGTGTTCACGCTTTCGCAGACCGAATACGTTATCGACAGAGTGAAGTGGCTCTACGACCACCGAGAGCTTGTCGGCGGGCTGCGCTTTATCCATGAGCCCAAGACGCTGCGTTTCTTCACAGGTATTTTGGAAGCGACGAGCGACTGGCCGGAAAAGTTGGCTGCGGCATACAAGGCGGATTTTGGAGCGGATCAATAAAACAATATGAAAATCAAGCGGCACTCGATATTTTGCGGGCGCCGCATTTGATTATTGCAAATGAAGGAGAGAGGGTATATAATGAACAGGCTAATTGAGGATTGGAGGTTTTGTGATGGATATCGGAGCTTTTGAGGAACACGTTAAGAGATTGTCGGTCTTGGGACTGAAGGTGACGCAAAACGGAGAGGATGTGCTTTATAAGCTGTGGGATGAAGAATGCCGCAGAAATGTGTATTCCGTGACAAAGAGCTTTACGTCGTGCGCGGTGGGATTTGCGCTGCAGGAGGGGCTTTTGTCGCTTGATGAAAGGCTTGTTGACGTATTTAAAAATGAAATCCCGTCAAATCCGTCCGAAAATTTGGTGAAGGCGACGGTGCGGGATTTACTCACAATGCGGCTCGGGCAGGAAAAGGGGGAGCTTAAAGGAGTGCAAAGACCGTTATATGAAGAAGACGATTGGGTAAAAATGGCATTTAACATTCCATTTGTATATGAACCCGACACAAAGTTTGTGTATAACAATGTGGGACCGTATTTGGCGGGCATTTTGGTGCAGAGAAGAGCAGGATGCGACCTTGTTTCATATTTGACGCCGAGATTATTCAGCAAATTGGGGATAAAAAGACCTATGTGGGAAACAGATCCGTTGGGAAATTCGTTCGGAGCCGGAGGATTGTTTTTGACATTGTCCGAAATGCACAAATTCGGATTGTTTTATTTGCAAAAGGGCGTATGGAACGGAGAGAAAATTTTAAACAGAGAATGGATTGAAGAAAGCACAAAGCAGCATAAGGATGACGCGCCGTATGGGTATTTATTTTGGAGAGGGAAATTCAACTCGTTCAGAGCGGACGGAAAGTATTCGCAGCTGTCGATTGTAATTCCCGACAAGAACGCGGTGGTGTCCGTCACAGCGGAGTGCAGAAAAGGCGGAGAATTGATGAAATACATAGACGAGGATATAATTGCGGCGCTGTAAAGCGAAAAAGAAAAGACCGTGGGAGTAATTTACTGCGGTTTTGTATGAGGAATGATACCTTTTCATACCAAAGGAGACAAAATGATAGAAATACATAATTTAAACAAAAGTTTTAAGGATAATGTTGTTTTTGAAGATGCTTGTTCAACCT
>JAJQCX010000120.1 GCA_021202495.1 Clostridia bacterium
TTTCCTTCGAAATTTTCTTCGCTCAGCCTATTGACTTTTCACCATTGGACTTTCGCGTCTTCGCGAAAATATGAAAGATTTAAAGGGCATTGTTGACGTTTACCCGGCGTTAAATCCGCTTGGGATAGATTCGATAACACGCGGCATACCCGGCTTTGACCTTGACATGAACAGAATATATCCCGGCTCCAAGGACGGCAGCATGTACGAATACATCGCCTCCGGCATTGTCAACGACCTAAAGGGCAGCTCGGTCTGCATCGACATTCACGCCAGCAACATCTTTCTGACGGAAATTCCGCAGGTACGCATCTCATGCGAAAACGAGCGCACTCTTGTGCCGCTCGCAAAAAAGCTCAACTGCGACTACATATGGGTACACCCATCGGCAACTGTTCTTGAAGCGACGCTCGCCTACACAATGAACTCAATCGGCGTACCCACGCTTGTTGTGGAAATGGGCGTCGGTATGCGCATAACGAAAAAATACTGCGAGCAGCTTGTCGACGGCATTTTCGCCTTAATGAAGGATTTGGGCATTTGGGAGGGCGAAGCGATTGAGCCGCGCGAGCCTCTCATTTCCTCCGACGATTCGCAGGTCGCGTTCATCAACGCGGGCGAAAGCGGCATCTTCATTCCGGACAAGGGTCACTGGGAAGAGGTTCAAAAGGGAGAACACATCGGCGACATCGTAAACCCGCTTTTGGGAGAGGTTTCCCAAAGCATTCTGTCCCCGTGTAACGGCATTATCTTCACGCTTCGCGAATACCCCGTCGTTGACGAGGGCTCGCTTGTGGCGCGAATTTTGAAAAGGGGTGAGGAAAATGCGTGAGGAGCTTATTTTTGAGCTTAACAGCGTCTACCGCGACAACTTCCGCACAGTGGGTATGCGCTTCGGAGAGGGCGAAAAGACATGCTGCATCGTCGGCGGCATACGCGGCAACGAATTTCAACAAATGTACGTCTGCTCGCAGCTTGTGAAAAGGCTTACCCTCATCGAAAGCGAGGGAAGGCTCAATTTCGGAAAATCCGTGCTCATTATTCCCGCCGTCAATCCCTATTCGTTTAACATTCAAAAGCGCTTTTGGTCGACCGACAACACCGACATCAACCGCATGTTCCCCGGCTATAATTTGGGCGAAACGACGCAGCGCATAGCCGCCGCGGTTTTTGAGGCGGTCAAAGACTACGACTATGGCATTCACCTTGCCTCAAATTATATTCCGGGAAGGTTCATCCCCCATGTGCGCCTCATGCACACGGGCTACACCGAACCCGACACCGCCGCCGCGTTCGGACTGCCGTACATAGTCCTCCGCGAGCCGCGGCCGTATGACACAACGACTTTAAACTATAATTGGCAGGTTTGGGACACAAAGGCGTTCACTCTTTTCACAAAGGAATCCGAGCGAATTGATAAAGAAAGCGCCTCAATCGCGGTTGAAGCGACGCTCAATTTTCTCGCCTCAATCGACGTTATCGACAAAACCGTAACGCCGCCCGAATCCGCGCCTCTCGTTTTCAACGAAAAAGGCTTGGTAGCCGTAAAAAGCGCCGACTGCGGCATATTTGAACGCCGTGTCGACGCGGGCGACAAAGTTTTCGCGGGTGACATTTTGGCTGAAATAACCGATCCCTACACCGGTCAATGCCGCACAAGCATTAAATCCCCCTGCAACGGCATCGTATTTTTCGCCCAGTCGCACCCGCTCGCATATTCCTCGGCGGTACTCTTTAAAATTATCGCCGTGAGCTGACGCGCAATTTAAATTTTTATTGACAAAAACGCCTTATCTTATCGGAATAGGCGTTATTTGTTTTTCAAATCCTATGTAAAAGTGTTAGACAAAAATGTTAGACAAAAACAAAAAATGACCCAAAACCCACGGTTTTAAGCCACTTTTTTTGGCGGAGAAGGAGAGATTTGAACTCTCGCGCCGGTTACCCGACCTACGCCCTTAGCAGGGGCGCCTCTTCGACCTCTTGAGTACTTCTCCAAAGTAATCAATTGTCAAGCTTTGTTTGGGAGCTTCCTCCCGCTTATTCGGTTTTTGACTTAATGTACGGACTATCCGACGGACACTCCGCCGGATAACCCTATGGCGGAGAAGGTGGGATTCGAACCCACGGCTCTTACGAGTCACCAGTTTTCAAGACCGGCTCCTTAAACCGCTCGGACACCTCTCCATACAAGCCGTCATTGCCCTTATTATAACAGCATGACGGCTTGTTGTCAAGTACAATTTTTAAATATTATAATAAGCTACAGCGTCGCATCTTCCGTCGAAACCTCGCCTGCGGCGGTGTATTCCTTAACCTCATATACAGCTCCGGTAGCTTCGTCGACGAATTTTACGGTTATAATTTCATCGTTTTCAAGGGCGAAAACCCTGTAGAGACGCGCGATATAAATTACCTGTTCAATGCTGGTCTTTTCGGTGTCGGACGCTTCCTCCAAGGCTTCACGGTTGACTGTGAAAACAAGCGTTGTGTAATCATCGTTATAGTCAAAACCCGTCACGGTTTCAAAAAAGCCGCCCTCGACGCCGACCGTTTCGTACATCGACACAATCGTTTCCTCAATTGAGGAAAGCTGCTGCTCATATTTTTCTTCGGTGACGACCATTGTGATGGAATTATCGTCGTTGACGCTCACTTTTTTAATGCCGTCCGTTCCGGTAAATTGATCCGCCATCGTCTGCGGATCGTCGCTGCCGAGTAAATCCGCGGGAATGACAATCGAAACAGCGCTGCCGCAGGCGGCAAAGAGAAAGATGGTGCAAAGAGCAAAAATCATAAATTTTTTCATTCTTCCGTGTCCTCGCTTGCTTCTTCATTTTCTGTGTTGTCGGGAGCTTCCGTGCCGTCCTCGTGCTCGCAGATGGTCGTTGAAACGACTTTCACGCCGTCCGTAAGACGCATGAGCTTAACGCCGCCGGTACTGCGGCCTATGTTTCTTATCTCCGAAACGTCGAAGCGAATGACAATGCCGTCGTTTGTTATCATCATCACGTCAACTCCGCCGCCCACCGCGTGAATTGAGACAATTTCGCCCGTTTTTTCGCTTATGTTATAGTTCTTAAGCCCCATGCCGCCGCGGTTTTGCGTGCGGTATTCTGTAATATCGGTTTTTTTACCGAAGCCGTTTTCGGTCATGGTGAGAAGCGTGTCGCCCTCGCCGGAGGTCGAAATGCCGATAACGCAATCGCCTTCGCGCAGTGAAATCGCCTTAACTCCGCGCGTGACGCGTCCCATGCTGCGGGCGTCGCTCTCGTTAAAGCGTATCGCCATGCCCTTCTTCGTCGCGACAATTATGTCCTCCTCGCCGTTTGTGAGCTTAACGCCTATGAGCTCATCGTCTTCGTCCAAATCAATCGCCATCAGCGCGCCGTTCTTTCTCACGCTGTTATAGCTCTTAAGCTCGGAGCGCTTTATAATGCCGTTCTTTGTCGCCATGACGAGATATTTAAACCTCTCGTCGTCAAATGACGGCAGCGACAGCACAGCCGAAATTTTCTCTCCGCTTTCTATCGGCAAAATGTTCACAATCGCGGTGCCCTTTGCCTGCTTTCCCGCCTCTGGAAGCTTGTACGCCTTAATGCGGAACATTCTGCCCCTGTCAGTGAAGAAGAGCAAGAGATTATGCGTTGAGGACGTGATTATTTTTTCAACATAGTCTTCCTCTCTTGTCTGCAGTCCCGTCACGCCGCGTCCGCCGCGCTTTTGCGCACGGTAAACGTCAACCGGCATACGCTTGATGTACCCAAAGTGCGTCAGAGTTACAACGTCCTCCTCGCGCTCGATCAAATCCTCTATGTCAATGTCGTCGATAACATCGGTTATCTCGGTCTTACGCTCGTCGCCGTAGCGCTCCTTTATGTCGCGAAGCTCGTCCTTTATGATGTCGAGCACCATAAATTCGTTCGCCAAAACGTCGCGGAAATACGCAATGTTCTTCTCAAGCTCGGCATATTCGTTTTCAAGCTTTTCCTTTTCCAATCCCTGCAAGCGAGCAAGTCTCATGTCAAGGATTGCCTGCGCCTGCTTGTCCGAAAGAGAAAATTTTTGCATCAACTGCTCTTTCGCGTCGTCGTAGCTTTCGCGGATTGTCTTTATAACGGCGTCGATGTTGTCAAGCGCAATCAACAAACCTTCCAAAATATGCGCTCTCGCGAGAGCCTTGTCAAGGTCAAACTTTGTTCTGCGTCTTATTACATCCTCCTGGAAGGAAACATAATTTGCAATTACCTCTTTTAAGTTCAAAACCTTGGGCTGATTGTCGACAAGCGCGAGCATAATAACGCCGAATGTTTCCTGCATCTGCGTGTTTTTGAAGAGGAGATTCAACATTACCTCCGCGTTTACGTCGCGGCGAAGCTCAATGTCAATCCTCATGCCCTCGCGGTTTGAATAGTCGTCGATTCTCGTTATGCCGTCAAGCCTTTTTTCGCGCACCAAATCAGCCATGTTTTCGATGAGGCGCTTTTTGTTTACCTGGTAGGGAAGCTCTGTCACAACGATTTTTTGCTTTGAGCCCTCTTCGCCCTCGATGTGCGTTTTTGCGCGCACAAGGATTTTGCCTCGCCCTGTATGGTAAGCCGCGCGAATGCCGCTTCTGCCCATGATAATTCCCGCCGTCGGAAAATCGGGTCCCTTTATATATTCCATCAGCTCGTCAATCGTAATATCCGGGCTTTCGATGTAGGCGATAACGCCGTCGATAACCTCGGTGAGGTTATGCGGGGGAATGTTCGTCGCCATGCCGACCGCAATGCCGCTTGAGCCGTTTACGAGAAGATTCGGGATTTTGCTCGGCAAAACCGTCGGCTCCTGCAGTGATTCGTCAAAGTTCGGCATAAAATCTACCGTGTTTTTATCGATGTCGCGCAAAAGTTCAAGCGCAATCTTGCTCATGCGCGACTCCGTATAACGATAAGCCGCGGCTGGGTCGCCGTCGACCGAACCGAAGTTGCCGTGTCCGTCAATTAACGGATAGCGCAGTGAAAAGTCCTGTGCCATTCTGACCATCGCGTCGTAAACCGAAGCGTCGCCGTGGGGATGATATTTACCCAAAACGTCGCCGACCGTCGCGGCGCACTTTTTATATGCCTTGTCGGGTGTGTAGCCCGCAAGGTGCATTGTGTACAAAATTCTCCTGTGTACGGGCTTTAAGCCGTCGCGCGCATCCGGAAGAGCGCGCGAAATGATAACGCTCATGGCGTAATCTATATATGACGATTTCATCTCGTCGACTATTTCAACGTCGACAATGTTTTCCTCAAACGTTCCCTCCTGAGGTGCGATATGTCCTTCATCCTTCTTTTTCGCCATTGTAATCCTCCATTCATTTCACCGCCCGTGCGGTACAGAACTTCTTAACGCGGATTTTTCACGTTATATATCAAGATTGCGTACAGTGTGCGCATTTTTCTCAATAAATTCTCTCCTCGGTTCAACCTTGTCGCCCATCAAAACGGTGAACGTTTCATCAGCTAAAATAGCGTCCTCAAGATTAACACGCAGCATTATACGCGTTTCGGGGTTCATTGTCGTCTCCCAAAGCTGCTCGGGATCCATTTCACCAAGACCTTTGTATCTCTGAACGTCAACCTTTGCGTCGTTGCCGTATTTTTCGCGCACTTCCGCCATTATTTTTTCCATATCGCGCTCGTTGTAGGCGTATTTTTCAAACTTGCCGCGCGACACCTTAAAGAGCGGCGGCTGCGCAAGATATACGTGCCCCTGCTCGATGAGCGGACGCATGTAGCGGAAGAAAAACGTCAGAAGCAGCGTTCTTATATGGCTTCCGTCGACATCGGCATCCGCCATGATGATAACCTTGCTGTAGCGCAGCTTTGTTATGTCAAAATCCTCGCCTATGCCCGCGCCCAGCGCCGTTATTACCGGCGTGAGCTTGTCGTTTCCGTAAATTTTATCGATTCTCGCCCTTTCGACGTTCAGCATCTTTCCCCAAAGCGACAAAATAGCTTGGAAATTGCGGTCGCGTCCCTGCTTTGCGCTGCCGCCCGCGGAGTCTCCCTCGACGATGTATATTTCTGTTCTCTCAATTCCTTTTTCTATGCAGTCGGCAAGCTTGCCGGGAAGAGTCGTATTTTCAAGCGCACTTTTTCTGCGCGTCATTTCGCGCGCCTTTCTTGCTGCCGCTGCGGCGCGGCTCGCGGTAATGCTCTTTTCGATAATCGCCCTTGCAACCGACGGATTTTCCTCGAAAAACGTCGTCAAGGAATCGTTCATCGCGCTTTCAACCAAATTCCGCACCTCGATGTTGCCAAGCTTGGTCTTTGTCTGCCCCTCAAACTGCGCTTCCTCAATCTTCACACTTATAACCGCCGTCAGTCCCTCACGAACATCGTCGCCGGAGAGCTTTTCGTCCGATTCTTTCAGCAAATTATTTTTACGCGCGTAGTCGTTCACAATTCTCGTCAATGCGGTCTTAAAGCCTATTTCGTGATAGCCGCCCTCGGTTGTGTGAATGTTATTTGCAAAGGACACGATGTTTTCGTTGTAGTCGGTATTGTACTGCATCGCAATCTCGACTTCCATCGTCTCCCTGACGCTTTTCATGTAAATGACTTTGTCATGCACCGCGTCCTTGCTGCGGTTGATGTATTCGACAAAACTCTCGATTCCTCCCTCATAATGAAGGCTGTTTTCAACCTTTTCCTCGCCGCGCTCGTCCATTATCGTAATTCTTATGCCTCGGTTTAAAAACGCCTGCTCACGCATACGGCGAAGAAGAACGTCGTAATTGTATTCCAGAACGTCAAAAATCTCGTCGTCAGCTTTAAAACGTATTGTCGAACCGGTTTTGTCGGTTTCGCCGATTATCTGAACCTCGCTTGTAGGCTTGCCGCGGTTATATTTTTGATAATGTATCTTTTCGCCGTCATGCACCCAAACCTCAAGCCATTCCGAAAGCGCGTTTACAACGCTTGCGCCAACGCCGTGAAGACCGCCCGAAACCTTGTATCCGCCGCCGCCGAACTTGCCGCCCGCGTGAAGCACCGTAAACACAACCTCAAGCGCGGAAATGCCCATTTTCGGGTGAATACCTGTCGGTATTCCGCGTCCGTTGTCCGAAACTTTTATTATATTGTCCTTTTCAATCGTTATTTCTATATGCGTACAGTAACCGGCAAGAGCCTCGTCGATCGAATTGTCGACAATTTCATACACAAGATGATGCAGCCCGTTTTCGCCCGTCGAGCCGATATACATGCCCGGTCTTTTCCGCACAGCCTCCAGACCTTCAAGAACCTGTATTTGATTTTCGTCATACGTCGTCAAGACTTTTTCATCCATACATCTATACCTCTCTCATTAAATATTCACAATCATGCCTTTTTCAGTCTGTTTGCCCGCTTCAAAATAGTCTGCGTCGAGGACTGCGCAATATATATTTTATCATTCAACACAACGAAGGAATGTGGAATGTCCGTAACATAACTTTCGCTCTTTCCGTCCTTTTCGCGGCGCTTTAAAAATTCGCGCGTTATTTTGCTTGTCGTCGTATTCTCCAAATCGAACACGCCTATGACGTCTTCTTGAAATACCATTTTGTCTCCGCCGATATTCACATACATACTCTGCCGTCCTCTATTTTTATTATTTTTCCTCTTTTGCCTAAATTTACGCTTTCGGCGTCCGTCGTTGTGATGACGCTCTGCTTTCCCTTTATTTTTTCGGTGAAATATTCCTTTCTTTCCCCGTCAAGCTCGCTCAAAACGTCGTCGAGCAGAAGAAGAGGATATTCCCCCGTGTGCTCCTTCATTATCTCGGTCTGAGCGTCCTTGACCGACAGCACGATGCTGCGCGCCTGCCCCTGTGAGGCAAAACGCCTTGCGTTAAAGGAATTTATTTTAAAAACCATATCGTCGCGATGCGGTCCCGTAAGGCACATTCCGAGCTCCTTTTCACGATCGCACGCCTCTGAAGTTTTCTTTAATATATTTTCCCTTATTTCATCCTGCGTTTCGGAATCCTTGTAGGAGGTTGAATATATTATTTCAAGCTCCTCTTTTCCGCCCGAAATTTCACTTTGCATCGCCTTTGCTTTTTTTTCAATCTCTTTTATATAATCCTTTCGCATTACGCACAAAAACGCACCGTATTCGGCTATTTTTTCGTTCCACACGTCGAGTGTGGCATAGTTTTTGCTCTTTAGGAGCGCATTTTTCTGCTTGACGCAGGTGTTGTAGGCGCAAAGCGCCGAAAAATACTTGGGTTTTAAAGCGGAAATCGAAGTATCGAGCATTTTTCGCCTGCATTCGGGACCTCCCTTAACGAGGCTCATCTCGTCGGGAGTAAAAAGCACGCAGATGAATTTTCCCAAAAGCTCGCTTGTTTTTCTGACCTCTATTTCGTTTATTCTTATTCTTTTCTTGTTGTCCTTCGCAAATACAATGTCGGCGCTCTGTTTTCTCCCTTCGCTTTCAAATTCGAGCGCAATTCTCGCCCTGTCCTCGCCGTGGCGGATAAAATCCTTTGCCCCGGAACGGAATGAGCGCGCGTATGAAAAGGCATAGAGCGCTTCCGCCAGATTTGTCTTTCCCGCGCCGTTTTGTCCGACAATTATGTTTAAACCCTCGTCAAATAGGACATACTCTTTTTCGTAATTGCGAAAGCTCTCAAGCGCTAATTTTTCGGCTTTCATTCCGCAATACCCTTTATTTTAAAGCTTTCGCTCCCGAGCGAAAACACGTCGCCGTCGTAGAGCTTTTTTCCGCGCCGCGTTTCAACCTCGCCGTTGACCCTCACAAGTCCCTCTTTGATAAAATCCTTGGCGAAAGCTCCGCTTTCGGCAATACCCGAAAATTTGAGCGCCGAATCGAGCTTTATAAAATCGGTCGTTATCTCCAAATTTTCCATAAGCACACCTCTTACGAAAGCTGCACCGGCAGCACCATAAATAAATACGAATCGTTGTCCTCCCCCGAAATAATCATCGGATTTAACGGCGTGTTCATTCTTAAAACCGTCGATTCGTCGCCGCAGCGCGAAACCGCGTCGTAAAGATAGCGATAATTAAAGCCTATTTCAAAATCCTTGCCGTCATACGAAACGTCAAATTTGTCATTTACTCTTCCCAGCGGCGTTCTGCACATTATTTTAAGTCCGTCCTCGGTGAGCTTTAATCTCACGGGGTTTTTCGCAACGTCGTCTATAATGGGCTCTACTCTCGAAATTGTATTTTTAAATCCGGCTGTTTCAACCTTTGTGTTTATCTTAAATTCGCTCGGCAAAACCTGCTTATAGGCGAAAAACTCGCCGTCGATAAGTCTTGTTATCATGTTAAAGCTGTCGTTTTCGAAAACGGCGTAATTTTCGCAGAAGCCGACCTCGATAATATCCTCCTCATCGTCGGACATTATCTTTATAACTTCGTTTTCGGCTTTTCCCGGAATGATAAACTTCCCGTTTTTGCACTCGCCCTCAAGCTTTTCTTTTCTTATCGCCATTCTGTAACCGTCAACCGCAACAATCGTTAGAGTATTGTCCTCAATTTCAAAGAGCGATCCCGTCAGAACCTTTCTGTCCTGCTTTTGGCTCACGGCAAACGACGTTCTTGAAATCATATCTTTCAAAACGGGAGAGGGAACACGGATGCTGCTTCTCACTTCAATATCGGGAACAGCCGGATATTCGTTCGCGTCAAGCCCGACAATTCGATAATCCGAATTGACGCAGCTTATTACGACTGCCGACTCTTCGGTTTTTATCTCGCAGACGTCATTTGGCAGCTTGCGGATTATATCGGAGAGCATTTTGCAGTTTAAAACAATGCTTCCTTCCTCCGAGATGTTGCACGGAACAGACGTTTTAATGCAAATCTCCAAATCGTTTCCCGTGAGATAGAGCCTTTCGTCCTCAGCCTCAAGCAAAACGCTTTCAAGATACGGCACCGATGACTTTGAGCTCACCGCTTTTGAAACGATGTTCACTCCTCTTTCTATCTCATCTTTATTGCAATATATTTTCATAGCTCACCTCAGAAATATTTATTATAAATAATAAATATATAATTATTAAATTAGTATCAGTATAGGCGGTTGAATCTGTGGAAATTGCACATCTTGTCCTTATTTGAGGAAAAACCTCTTCTTAAACTTCATGTTAAAGTTCGGTAAAGTCTTTTCCACCGTTTTTTATCTTCAACCGTAATAGTGTGTAAACAAAAAAATTTCTTCAACAGCTTTAACCGTTTAAAATTCATTCGGCGCTCTTTATGTCTTTTATAAGCATTTCAATGCTGTTTCTCAAGATTTCGTCGGTTTTCATGTCCTTTTCAATCCTTTTTATGCCGTAAAGCACCGTCGTGTGGTCGCGTCCGAAAACCTGTCCTATCTTTTGAAGAGAAATATTGAGTATTTCCTTACATAAATAGAACGAAACCTGACGGGCGAACGACACGTCCTTTTTTTGAGATGTTGAATAAAATTTCTCCGGCGGAATTGAATAAAACCTCGCGCAGCATTCGACGATGTATTCCGGCGTAACGATGCTCTTGCCGTCGTTTGAATAGTCCTTTAAAACTTTCATTACGCTTTCAAGCGTTATATCCTCTTTAACAAGCCCGCGGTAGGCGACCACGCGGTTGAAAACTCCTTCAAGCTCACGAATGTTGCTCGTTATTCTCTCGGCTATGTACGAAAGAATAGAATCGTCAATTTCAATTTTTTCATCCTCGGCTTTTTGGCGTAATATCGCGATTCTCGTTTCGTAATCGGGCGGAGCGATGTCGCATATCAGACCCCATTCGAATCTTGAACGCAGTCTTTCTTCAAGCGTCTTTATTTCATGCGGCGGACGATCGCTTGTGAGTACAATCTGACTTCCCGCATCTTTCAACGCGTTAAAGGTGTGGAAAAATTCTTCCTCGGTTGCGGTTTTGCCCGCGATAAATTGAATATCATCCACCAAAAGTACGTCCATACTGCGGTATTTTGCCCTAAATTCTTCATTTTTCTTATCCTTCAGAGCATTTATCAGCTCAATGGTAAAAGTTTCGCTCGAAACAAAGGCAACTTTGGCGTTTTTATTGTTTTGAATTATGTAATTTTTGATTGCGTGCATGAGATGAGTTTTCCCCAATCCCACTCCGCCGTAGATGAAAAGCGGGTTATATGCAGCCGCCGGACTTTCGGCAACCGCGAGTGCAGCTGCTTGGGCAAAACGGTTTGAATTGCCGACAATAAAGTTTTCAAACGTGTACTTTGAAAAAGTAGCGTCGTCGCCGTCGTTTTTAGGTTCAATCGGCGCCGTGGTTTCCGTTGTGATAACAACTTCATATTCTTTTCCCGTCAATTCGACAAATGTGTTTTTCAAAAGGTCGATATATCTACCCAAAATCATGTTTTTTACAATATCCGTGTCGGTGTAAAGATAGATGGTTTTATCGTCCATATACTGCGGCTTGAGAGGCTTCATCCATGTTTTAAAGCCCAACTGTGTCATTTCACCCTCGACAAGTTCCAACGCTCTTTCCCACAGAGACTCTATATTTTCAGCCACTTGAAGCACTTCCCCTCGAAATGAATTTATCATATAAATAAAAGAAATAATACACTGTTACAAAAAAAGCTGTCTACATTCTATTATACCAAAAAACGCTCAGCTTTTCAAGGGCTTTTAATGAAATAAACATGATGAAAATGTTTTTCGACAAAATGCACAGAAATTAAATTAGAAATATTTAAAAGTGTACAAGCG
>JAJQCX010000131.1 GCA_021202495.1 Clostridia bacterium
AAAAGTATTCGTGGATTGACAAATCGTCGTCAAGCTCGGGGTGGAAGCTTGTGACGAGCATGTTTTTTTCTCTCGCGGCGACGATGTTGCCGTCAACCTCGGATAAGACCTCGACATTTTTGCCGACGCTTATGATATAGGGGGCTCGGATGAAGGTCATGGGCTTTTTGCCCAAATCCGCAAAGTCGGCTTCGGTGTGGAAGCTGCCGAGCTGTCTGCCGTAGGCGTTGCGCATGGCTTTGATGTCCATAAGTGCGAAATGGCGGCGGGAGTCGTTTTCAATCTCCTTTGCTAAAAGAAGAAGTCCGGCGCACGTCCCGAAAACGGGCATGCCGTCCTCAATCATTTTTTTGAGCGGGTCGAAAAGCTCAAGTTCGCGCAGAAGCTTGCCCATGACGGTGCTTTCGCCGCCGGGAAGAATGAGCGAATCAAAGCTTTTTAAAATGTCGTGTTGTTGCCTTATTTCAAAGCTTTCGGCGCCGAGAGCCGAGAGCATTTTTTCGTGTTCGATAAACGCGCCCTGCAGCGCGAGAACAGCGACGGTCATAGTTGTCACCTCCAATTGGAGTGGTTAGCGATTAGTGGTCAGTGGTTAGTGAAATGTTGAAATTATTTGCCGCGTTCTGCCATTAAGAGTTCTATTTCTTGTTCGTTTATGCCTACCATTGCTTCGCCGAGGTCTTCGCTGAGTTCGGCTAAGAGCTTGGCGTCGGTGTAGTTGGTTACCGCTTTGACGATGGCTGCCGCGCGCTTTGCGGGGTTGCCGGATTTGAAGATTCCGCTGCCGACAAAAACGCCCTCTGCGCCAAGCTGCATCATAAGAGCCGCGTCGGCGGGAGTCGCAACGCCACCCGCTGCGAAGTTTACGACGGGAAGCTTGCCGTTTTCGTGAACGTAGAGAATGAGGTCGTAGGGAACGCGAAGCTCCTTTGCCGCGTCAAAAAGCTCGTCGGGGGACATGCTTGTAAGGCGTCTTATTTCAGCCTGCATCATGCGCATGTGGCGCACTGCCTGAACAACGTCGCCGGTTCCGGGTTCTCCCTTTGTTCTAATCATCGACGCGCCCTCGTTGATGCGGCGGAGCGCTTCGCCCAAATCCTTTGCGCCGCAGACAAAGGGAACGTCAAACGCCGTTTTGTCGATGTGGTATTTGTCGTCGGCAGGAGAGAGAACCTCGCTCTCGTCAATGTAGTCAATTTCAATCGCCTGAAGAATTTGCGCCTCGGCAAAATGACCTATGCGGCACTTAGCCATAACGGGAATGGAAACAGCCTCCTGAATGCCCTTTATCATTTTGGGGTCGCTCATGCGGGAAACGCCGCCCGCCGCGCGAATGTCCGCGGGAATGCGCTCAAGCGCCATAACGGCGCACGCGCCCGCGTCCTGCGCAATTTTCGCCTGCTCGGGAGTGGTGACGTCCATGATGACGCCGCCCTTGAGCATCTGCGCGAGGTTTTTGTTAAGCTCAAATCTTGAATTTTCCATAAAAGGTACTTCCTCTCTTGACAAAATGTTATGAGTATTATATACTTGATTTGGATATATTAAAATACTCATTTTGCGAAAAATATTTAATACCAGATTGGGTGATAGCGTTGCTGACATATGACCTTTCAAAGCGGGGAAATGTGCCGCTTTATGAATATTTATACAAAATGATAAGAGAGGACATCGAGCGCGGAAGAATAAAAAAGGACGAAAAGCTGCCCTCCAAGCGGGGCTTGGCGGAGCATTTAAAGGTGAGCGTCGTAACGGTGGAAAACGCGTATGCGCAGCTTGCGGCGGAAGGTTATATTTATTCGCGGGAGCGAAGCGGATATTACGCGTGCGCGGCGGAAGCGCCGAGGGCGGCGGAGGTTAAAACTCCGGTGCAGAGCGTCCGCGAGGAAAGCGAAAAATATATTGACCTTTACTCGGATTCCGCGCCGCCGGACGTTTTCCCGACCTCGGTGTGGGGCAGGCTGATGCGGCGGGAGATTTCGGAGAGATCCGAAGCGCTTTTTTCGCGCACGTCGCAAAAGGGGGCATATGAATTAAGAAGCGCAATCGCGGAGCATTTGTATAAGGAAAAAGGAATGAGCGTTTCGCCGGAAAACATAATCATCGGCTCGGGCACGCAGAACCTTTTTGAGCTGATTGCGCTGCTTTTGGGACGTGAGACGCTTTGGGCTCTTGAAAACCCCGGATATAAAAAGCTTTCCCTTATTTTAGATTGTTTAGGCGTGAAATTTTTGCCTGTTATTTGCGATAAGGGCGGGATGGTTATTTCGGAGGCGGCAAAGAGCGGGGCAAAGGCGGTACACCTCTCGCCGTCGCACCACTTCCCCACCGGAACGGTTATGCCCGCGTCGCGCCGCGCGGAGGCGCTTTTGTGGGCGGAGAGCGCGGGCGGCTACATCGTTGAGGACGATTACGACAGCGAATTTCGCTTTGTGGGCAGACCCATTGCGCCGCTTTCGCAGATGGACAAGGGCGGGAGAGTGATATATTTAAATACATTCACAAAGAGCATTGCGCCGTCGCTCAGAATCGCGTACATGGTTCTGCCCGACAGGCTTCTCGCTGTTTTTGAAAAAAAGCTGTCGTTTCATTCATGCCCTGTGCCCGCCTTCGAGCAGTACACATTGGCGCGGTTTATTTCGGAAGGGTATTTTTCAAAGCATTTGCAGAGGCTAAAGACACAGAGCCTTGCCAAGCGCAACGCGGTTATTAAGGCGATTGAAGAAAGTAAACTTGCAAAATACGCGCACATTTCGGAGGAAAATTCGGGGCTGCACTTTTTACTTAAGCTTGACACAAAAAGGGAGGACGGGGAGATAAAGAAGGACGCGCTTTCGCGGGGCGTGAGGGTGTCGTTTTTGTCGGATTTCACATACGGAGAGGGAAAAAATTTTGAACATACACTTTTAATAAATTATTCCGGTTTGGACACGACAGACCTTGAATGGGCGTTGGGGGAGTTGGCGAGGATTATATAGTTACAAATACGAAAAATTGAAAAAAAGTATTGACAAACTCTTTCGGAGCGGTTATAATAAGCAATGTCGGTTGACATTGCCGAATTGTGTAAAGGTAGCACAGCAGACTCTGACTCTGTTTGTCCGGGTTCGAATCCTGGTTCGGCAACCAGTTGAATATGTGAAAACCGTTGAGACAGGGGTGTTTTGACGGTTTTTGTTGTCTTTTTGGAAATGTTAAAATTATACAGTTAAAAATAGGCTTTTCGGTGAACCTTTAAATATCCCTTAAATACATTTTATTGAAATTTAAGGGATATTTTTGTCTCTAAACGCGGTAAAACCATTTTTGGCCGTATATTGCGGGAGATGTGACGGCTATAGGATGAATGTTGAAAGGAGATTTTGAGGCATGAATGATGAAATAATTGACGTATTTGATTTAATTGCGGACGAAGCGCAGCGGGAATGTTCGATTCCATCTGAGATGCCAACGGATGAAGCTCTTTTTACATGCCTTAATGACTTCGGCAGAGTGGACGTGGAGTACATCGCACAGCTTTGCGGGGAATCCACAGAGACGGTTGTTGAAAAGCTTCGGGGGGCAATTTTTCAGGATCCGGAATATTTTTTGGCGGGGAGAGAATACGACATTGGTTCGGGGTGGGCGCTTTCTTCCAAATATCTCAGCGGGAATGTCAGAAAAAAGCTTGCAAGGGCGGAGTACGCGAATAAAAAATTCGGCGGGCGTTTTGCGGAAAATATCGAAAGACTTAAAGCTGTGCTGCCGGATGTGGCGGATATTGAGGACATTCACATCTCTTTGGGGGCGTCGTGGATTCCCGCCGGAGAGGTTGAAATGTTTATTGCTCGGTTTCTGAACCTCGGAAAAGCGCCGGAAGTGTATTTTTACAAGGATCTTTTGACATACAAGATTCTCCCCACAAAGGAAGCCAAGGAGTCTGTTCTTAATACCATTACTTTTGGGGTGAGGGGCAATGTCGACCGTGTAACGGGTTACTGTAAGCAGTATCTTACGGCGCTCGATATTATCGAACAGACGATGAACGCGAAAACGATTAAGGTGTTCGACTATATACCCAAGGGGAACGGCTTGGATTTTGAATATGAACCTATATTTAACCGGCAGAAAACGGTGGAGGCGCAGGAGAAGCAGAAGGCAATTATAGATGCTTTTCAGGATTATGTGTACGGCGACAGGGCGCGCACGGTGCGCTTTGAGCAGTATTACAACGAAAAAATGGTTGGATATACATATTCGCAGTATGACGGCGCGTTTTTGGCGCTGCCCGACCTCAATCCCGAGGTTGTTTTGTACAAGCATCAGAGAGACGCAATCGCCCGCGTTTTGCTTTCGGGGGAGAATTTGCTTCTGGCGCACGACGTCGGAACGGGTAAGACGTATGAGATGATTGTGTCGCTGCATGAGATGTACCGCATGGGAATAAGCAAAAAAAATCTTATGGTGGTTCCCAATAACGTGCTTCAAGCGACGGCTGACGCACATAGGCTTTTGTATAAGAACGATAAAATCTTGGTCGTCTATCCGAAGGATTTTACTCCCGAGAGGCGAAATTACATGCTTGAGCTTATTCGCGACGGCGATTATGCGGCGGTATACATGGCGTATTCAAGCTTTGACATGGTAGTGATGTCGAGGAAGTACTACATCGATAAGATGAACGGCGAAATAAAGACGCTGTCCGCGGCTGTATATAACGCGGGAGCAAGTCATGAAAAGCACAAGCTTGAAAGCAAAAAGAAGGCTTTGGAAAAGAAGCTTTTGAAATATATGGCGGAGGCAAGCGACAGTCCGTGGCTGACATTTGATAAACTCGGAATTACCACGCTTGTTGTGGACGAGGCTCACAATTATAAAAACGTTCCCATCAGAACATGCGCTGACGGAATTGTGGGAATGGGAGGCTACAGCAAAAAGTGCAGTGAAATGCTTGAAAAGGCGCACTTTGTTCGGCGGCTTATTTTTGCGACGGGAACGCCTCTGACAAACAGCTTGGCGGATCTCTTTACGTTTCAGACATATTTGCAGCCGGAGGCGCTTAAATATCATAAAATACACACATTTGATGCGTGGGTAAATACGTTCGGTGAGAGAGAAACGACGATTGAATGCGATGTAGACGCAAACAGCCGCAGTCTGCGCACGATGACGAGATTTTCGTCGTTTCACAATTTGAGCGAGCTGATGAGCCTTTTTTCGCAGGTGTGCGACTTTCATCATCTTGACGAATCGGAGGAAGGGATGCCCGATTTTAACGGATATGAAAACATTTGCGTTCCGAAAAACAGGGCGCAGCATGAGTATATCAACGAACTTTCCGAAAGAACGGACAAGATTCGCTCACGGAAGGTGAAGCGCAGCGAGGATAACCTTTTGAAGGTTACGACGGACGGAAGAATGGCGGCGCTTGATATTCGCCTTGTGAGGTGCGATGCGCCGTATGATAAAAAGAGCGTTTCCAAAACGGACGCGTGTGCCGCCAAGGTTGTGGAATTATATCATAAATATCCCGCGTCCGTTCAGGTTGTATTCAGCGACATAGGAACGCCTAAGGCAAGGTTTAACGTTTATGACGAGCTTGCCTTTGCACTGACCGCATGGGGAATACCCCGGTGCGAGATTGCCTTTGTTCACGACGCGACGACGGAGCGCGCGAGGGCAAAGCTTTTTGAGGCGATGAATAAGGGAACCGTTCGAGTGGTTGTGGGGTCTACGCAAAAGCTCGGCGTTGGGGTGAACGTGTAGGAAAGGCTTGTTGCGCTGCATCATTTGAGCGTGCCGTGGCGTCCCGCGGACATGGTGCAGAGAGAGGGGCGTATTTTGCGAAAGGGCAACACATCTCCCGAAATTTTTATATTTCGTTATATAACGGAGGGCAGCTTTGACGCGTATTCTTGGCAGCTTCTCGAGAATAAGCAGCGGTTTATAAGCTCGTTTCTCTCCGGCGCTTCTGCGGCAAGAGATATGGACGATATTGCGGACGCGGTACTCACCTATGCCGAGGTTAAGGCGCTGGCTATCGGCAATCCTCTCATAAAGAAGAGGGTCGAAGCGGCGAACGTATTGGAGCGCACAAAAATCGCCTTCAGGAGCCGTCAAAGGGAAATTCAGGAATTGAAGGCGGTCATCGAAGCAATTCCCGGAAAGCTTGCGAAGGTGAAGAGCCTTGAAAAAACGGCAAGGAAGGATTATGAAAAATATAAGGCGGACAAAGAGCCGGTAACAAATGAAGAACGCACCGCTTTCGGCGAAGAGCTGCTTGAGGCGCTGCGCGGCAATATTGAAAGAGATAAAGAGAGGATTTTCGACGAATATCAGGGCTTTTCTGTTATTCTTCCCGCGAACATGAGCGAAAAGCGCCCGCATATTCTCATTGCGGGCGGAAACGGCGAGAGCTATTACTGTGAAATGGAGCTTGAAAATAAAACTCCCATCGGATGCACCAAATCAATCGATTATATTTTGGATCGTCTCGGCGAACGGGCAGACAGGCTTTGCAAAGAAGGGGAGATGCTGAAAAAGCAGTTCAATGAGGCGGAGAACGATTTGAAACGTGAAAATCCGTATTCGGCGGAAATCGAGACGTTAAAAAATGAGCTTGAGGAGATTGACGCGGCTCTGGAACGAGAGGCAAATGATGCAAAGGAAGCCAAATCGGCATGAGAGGAGAATTGAGAGATGAATGACGATTTAAGACAGATGAATATTCCCAATATAAGTGTGCCGCAGGTGACAAAAAGGCTGGAAGAGCTTTTTTGTGCGGCTGTTGAAAAGAAAATTCCTTTCAGGAATATCCCGACGCCGTTTTTGTGGGGTCCCGCAGGCATCGGCAAGAGCGAGGGCGTGTACGCTTTGGCTGAGAGCATCGGCAAAAAAACGGGGAAGAAGGTCTCGGTGACAGACGTCAGGCTTCTCTTGTTTTCCCCTGTTGATTTGCGCGGCGTTCCGGTTGCCGACAGTGAAAAGAAATTCACAAACTGGCTGATGCCGAAAATTTTTGACATGGATGCGGGATGCGGCAATATTAACGTTCTTTTCCTTGACGAGCTTTCCGCGGCGCCTCAGTCGGTACAGGCGGCGGCGTATCAGATTTGCCTTGACCGTAAAATAGGGGAGTTTGATCTCCCGGAAAACTGCATAGTTATTGCAGCGGGAAACAGAACTACCGACCAAAGCGTCTCGTATAAAATGCCGAAGGCTCTTTGCAACCGCCTCATGCACTTTAATATTAAAAGCGACTATGCCGCATGGAAAACGTGGGCTATCGAGCATGGGGTGTCGGACAAGGTTATCGCTTATCTCGGTTTTGATAACAGTCGTCTTTGCGTTGAACCCGACAGCTCGGATTTGGCATATCCCACGCCGCGTTCGCGGGCATTTGTCAGCACGCTGCTTAACAGCATGGGAAACGAGCCCAAAGTAATTCACGACCTTATAGCGGCGTGCGTCGGTACGGATACGGCGCTGGAATTTGAGGCGTTTTGCAGGGGATATGTCGGAATGCCCTCGGTATCGGATGTGATTGAAGGACGCTGCGAAGAGCTCCCGAAAACGCAGGATGTAATGTTCGCAATGACTGCCTCTCTTGTCGCGGCAATTCGCGATAGGGGCGAGGAGCTTACAGCGGAGCAGCTTGAAAACATCTGCGCATACGTGCTTCGCTTTCCGAAGGATTTTTGCATGTCCTTTATGAAGGATATCGTAAGCATTCCGAACATGAATATGAGGCTAATGAAATGCAGGGGATTTCAAAAATGGCTGAGCGCAAACAGGAGATTTCTCTGAGAGGGGTGAAGAAAAATGGATCAAGCGCAAATCAGGCAAACGGCGGGGAGGCTGATAGCTTTGCGCGCGGAGCTTCTTTCCCGCTATCCTTTTTTCGGACGTCTGCTGCTGCGCCTCTCTTTTGGGTTTGCCGAGTGTGAAACGGCGTATACCGACATGAGCCGCATTGTGTTCGACCCCGCTTTTGCGTCAAAGCTGGAAGATGAACAGCTTAGTTTTGTCATTTTGCATGAGCTCATGCACTGTGTTCTCAAACACTGCACAAGAGGAGAAGGCAAGCTGCATTTGCTGTACAATATCGCATGTGATATTGTGGTAAATTCAATTCTTCTTGAAGCGCTTGACATTTCCGGCATTAAAATCGCCGGCGAATCCGCAATGCATTTGACGCCAAAGGGAGAAGAGGGGAGACTTTACAGTGCGGAAGAGGTTTATGAAATGCTGATAAAAGAAGGTGGGAAGGATTTTCCCGAAATATACGGAGCATCCTCATTTGACAGGCACGACATTTGGGTGAGGATTGCCGCAGACAGCATTATGGAGGATGTGTGGGACAAGTATACCAAGGCTGCGGCGGGCGGAACGGGGGCAGGCTCGGGAATCCCGGAATCGCTTCGGCGCGTCGTTGCCGCGGCGGAGCACAAACCGAAAATTTCTTGGCGGCAGGTTCTGCACGATTATATTCGGCACAATCGCGGCGATTACGTTTTTTCGCCGCCTGACAGGCGGTATTCGGGAGAATTTATTTTGCCGTCGTTTCAGGAAAATGTGTCGGGGGAAGAGGTTGACAACATTTGGTATGTCATAGATACGTCGGGCTCCGTGAGACCGCATGAGATAGCGGAGGCGTTTGAGGAAATAAAGGACGCAATCGAGCAACCGGGAACGGTTGAGGGCTTTGTGTCATTCTTTGACTGCGAAATAACGGAGCCGATTGCGTTTGGAAAGGTAGAGGATATTGACAAAATGATCCCCGTGGGCGGGGGAGGAACGAGCTTTCACGTTATTTTTGAATACCTTGCGGCACACATGAAGGAGAAGCTGCCGAGGGTTATTGTGATTATTACAGATGGGTGCGCGTCATTTCCGGACGAAGCGAAGGCGCTTGGCGTTCCGGTTATATGGCTGATTGTAAACAGCGGCAAAAAGCCGCCGTTTGGGGAAACGGTGTATATACGAACGGAATGAAAGGAGATTTTTGTTATGAGTAAAGGGTTGAAAAATTTGTTGATCAGTGTGCTTTTTGTTATGTCTGTTGCGCTAAAGGCGTTTTTGACATATGAAAAATATACGCAAAGATGGATATTTGAAGCTTGCGCGAAACTGTTCGGAATGTCTCCGCACAGCGTTATTTGCGGAATAGACGCGATTGCGGTGGTTGTTATTTTTGCGCTTTTGGAAAAAAGGCTCAAGCATGTTGTTTCCAAAGTGGGTTTGGCGGTCTGCGAGCTTTTCGGGTTTATGGTTGTGACGACGGCGTTCAGATATCTTTGGCAGATTATCGATTGGGGCGGCATTGTTTGGGTGAAGGCTACGCCTTTAACCATTGTGCAATGGGCAATAATGACATGCTTTGAGAAGGGGTACCCTGCATATAATTGTGGAATAGCAGGGATGTGCATAATGTTTGCGGCAATAATTATTTTCAGACGATATAAAACGCCTTTGGCAGCATGGGCGAAATCGCATCTGATGAGAGCCGCCGACAAAACAAAGAACGGAAACTTGGTGATTCTTTATTATGATATCATCCTAAAGTTTTTAAAACGATTCTTGACAATGGATGAGTTTAATAAAATAAGGTATGAATATGAGCATATTATCATCCGCTCGCAGAAAAGCCAACTCGAAAATAAATTTAACTGCGTGAGCGAAGTTATTGAAAAGGAAACGGAAAGCCGGAGTTGATTGAGAAAGGGTGAATTGTGTGAGAGAAAATTTGTCGGAGGCGTTGAACGGAAGAAAAAGTGAATATTTAAGCATTGGTATTGCCGATACGGAAAAGGGACATAACGCTTTTTATGTGCCTTGGGATCATACCTCTAACGCTATGAACATGAAAATTCCCGATGTTTATATTACAAAGGATGAACTTTCGGATGAGTCGGTTATGCGGAGGATAAAGGAATTTAAGGTCATCGGATGTTATATAGATATTCCGCTTGACGACTATGAGTTTTTGAAGGAATTTCCGTATATCCGCGATTTGAATATTCTGCGGGGAGAGAATGTGACCGATTTGGCGTTTTTGCGGGAGCTGAAGCAGTGCCGTATGCTCTATATGGAGAACGTGACGGCAAGGGATCTCAAACCTATTTTGACTGCCAAGCATGAGACGAAGGGACAGGGGATTTTTGACAACCCTTATGTATGCGTCGGCTTGTATGACTGCAAAATAGGGGATATTTCCGGATTTGACGATTTGGAGCTGTTTTTCTCGGAGTTTATCGTATGGAACCCAAAAGAGAGAAACGAGAAAAACCGTTGGAGGAAGATGTGCGGGGGAAAAGTCAGATATTATGAGATTAAATGAGGACGGCGGGTGAAAGGAGAAGGGTATGATTTATATAACCGGCGATACGCACGGAGAAAAGACGCGTTTTTGTGAAAAATGGCTGCTGCCCGACGGGAGGCTGACAAAGGACGATTACCTGATTATATGCGGCGATTTCGGGTATGTTTTTAAAGAGGATGAAACGGAGCGGCTTTTTTTGGATGAATTGGAAATGCTGCCTTATACGATATTGTTCGTCGACGGAAATCACGAAAACTTCCCGGCGATATATTCTTATCCGATTGTTGAATGGCACGGCGGAATGGTTCATCAAATCCGTAAAAATATTTTTCACCTTATGCGCGGAGAAATTTTTGAGATTGAAGAAAAGACATTTTTCACAATGGGAGGCGCGTACAGCATTGATAAGGCGCAGCGCCGCGAGGGGCTTTCGTGGTGGCAGGAGGAATTGCCCTGCGATGCGGAATATAAAAGAGCCGCGAGAAATTTGGAAGAGAGAAATTTCAAGGTTGACTACGTCATAACGCACACTCTTCCGCATACAATGGCGCTCCGTCTTGACGGTGCGCCCGATATGCACGACATAGAGCTCACGGGGTTTTTGGATTGGGTGATGTATGAGACGGATTTTAAACATTGGTACTGCGGGCATTGGCACAGGGAGTTGGAGTTGACGGATAAAATTACGATATTGTGGTTTGGAATGAGGACAATTGAATAAAGCAAAAAGAGGGCTGCGGGACAGTCCTCTTCTTTTTATGGCACTATGACTCCATGTGTCTTCCCAAAAAGCCGGCGGCGCTTTGGGCGAGCTTTTCCTGAACCTCGCCTATTTCGTTCGGCGTGTCGCCCAAAAGGACGACGCTGCCTATTGAATCGCCTTCGGAGATGATGGGATATATAACGCCGGCAGTGTATTTATCCATGCCGTCGACGACGGGGATGGCGTTTTCGCTGCCGCTTAAGACAAAGGAGGTTTTTTCCTCCATGATTTTTTCAAGCCCCTTGCTGATGCGCTTTTCGGCAAGCTCCTTTTTCGGTGCGCCGGAAACGGCGATGATATTATCCTTATCTGTGATAATCGCGGCGTTGCCGCTCGTCTTGGCAAGGGCGTCGGCATAGTCGGTGGCAAAATCGCCGAGCTCTCCGATGGGCGAATATTTTTTGAATATAACCTCTCCGTCGCGTTCGGTGAAAATTTCGAGCGGGTCTCCTTCGCGGATGCGCATTGTACGTCTTATTTCCTTCGGTATAACAACACGACCTAAGTCGTCTATTCGTCTTACAATTCCGGTTGCTTTCATTATAGGCTTTCTCCTTTTTTTATTACAGTTCAGCCGCTTCGCGGCTGAACACGGGGACAAGCTCCGCTTTTCCCCAA
>JAJQCX010000183.1 GCA_021202495.1 Clostridia bacterium
TCCCTACAATGGTATCATACAAGCAGGAATATTGATATACTAACATCTTTATATTAAAAAGGACAGTGTTTATTATGAACAAGAAATTAAATATTGCCGTTGTCGGCGCAACAGGCATGGTCGGCAGAACGTTTCTCAAGGTTCTTGAGGAAAAGCAGCTTCCCGTTGAGAATTACTATCTTTTCGCTTCAAAGCGCAGTGCGGGCACAAAGCTGACTTTCATGGGCAAGGAATACACAATTGAGGAACTCACCGAAAATTCGTTTGATCGCGGCATCGACATTGCTCTTTTCTCCGCGGGCGGCTCCACAAGTGAGAAGTTTGCTCCCATCGCCGCATCAAAGGGCTGCATTGTTATCGACAATTCCAGCGCGTGGCGCATGGACGAAAATGTGCCCCTCGTCGTTCCCGAAGTCAACCCCGAGGACATAAAATGGAATAAGGGCATCATCGCAAACCCCAACTGCTCCACAATTCAGGCAGTTGTCGCGCTCAAGCCCCTCGACGATAAATATAAGATAAAACGCGTCGTTTATTCAACATATCAGGCTGTTTCCGGCGCGGGCATGGGCGGCTGGAACGACCTTGAAAACGGTCTCAAAGGCGAAGCTCCCAAAAAGTTCCCCTATCCTATCGCAGGCAACTGCCTGCCCCATATCGACGTTTTCCTCCCCGACGGCTACACCAAGGAGGAGGTTAAGATGATTAACGAAACGCGCAAAATTCTCGGCAAGCCCGACTTACGCGTCACGGCTACGACTGTTCGCGTTCCCGTCTTCAACAGCCACAGCGAATCAATCAATGTCGAATTTGAAAACAGCTTTGACATGAAGGAGCTTCGCGAGGTTCTCTCCACGGCTCCCGGCGTCGTAGTTCAGGACGACATTGAAAATAACGTTTACCCCATGGCAATCAACGCCACCGGCACCGACGAAACATATGTCGGTCGCATTCGCCGCGACGACAGCGTCGAAAACGGCATCAACATCTGGGTTGTTGCCGACAACATCAGAAAGGGTGCAGCATCCAACGCGATTCAGATTGCCGAAAAGCTTATCGAATACATGAATAACAACGACTGATTATAAAAACCGAATTTTTCAGAAAGGACTTGATATATATGACAAAACCCGTTTTCACCGGTTCCGGCGTCGCCCTCATCACCCCGTTTAAGGACGATCTTTCAATCAATTTCGACGTTTTGGGCGAGCTTATCGAATTTCAGATTGCGAACGGCACCGATGCCATCATTGCCTGCGGCACCACCGGCGAAGCCGCGACAATGGACGACAAAGAGCATTTGAGCGTTATCGAATACACGGTTAAAAAGGTCAACGGACGCATTCCCGTCATCGCGGGCACAGGCAGCAACGATACTCGCCACGGCGCGGAGCTTTGCCGCGAGGCTGCAGCCTTAGGCGCGGACGCTCTTTTGACCGTCACCCCCTACTATAATAAAACAACACAGCGCGGACTTATCAAGCATTACGAGATAATGGCGTCGGCTTCCGACTGCCCGATGATTGTCTACAATGTTCCGAGCCGCACGGGGCTCAACGTTCTTCCCGAAACGATGGTTGAACTCGCAAAGCACCCGAACATTGTCGGCATCAAGGAAGCGAGCGGCAACATTTCGCAGATTGCAAAGCTTGCCTCTCTCGTCGGCGACAGCATCACCATTTATTCCGGCAACGACGATCAAAACGTTCCCATTCTTTCGCTCGGCTGCAAGGGCACCATCTCCGTTCTGGCAAACATTGCGCCGAAGAAGTCGCATGACATGATTGCTTCCTTCCTGAGCGGCGACGTTGAAACCGCCCGCGCTCTCCAACTCGAAGCAATTGCGCTGATTGACGCGCTGTTCATTGAAACAAACCCCATTCCCGTTAAAAAGGCGTGCGAGCTCTTGGGTATGAATCCCGGTCCGCTCAGAATGCCTCTTTACGAAATAAGCGACGCCAACTGCGAAAAGCTCAAGGCGGCTATGACAAATTACGGACTTCTTTAATTGATTTTATACATTCCACGGAGGCGGCAGCTCGCCGCCTCTTCTTAATACTACTAAAGAAAGGACAACCATTATGAGCAATCCCACAAAAATCATTTTGAGCGGCTGTTCGGGGCACATGGGGCGCATGATAGCAAGCCTTGCCGAGACAAAGCCCGAATGTGAAATCGTCGCGGGTGTTGACCTTGTAAACGACGGCACGCTTTCGTTCCCAGTCTTCTCCGCGCCGTCCGATATAGACATTCCCGCGGACGTCATCATCGACTTTTCACACCCCTCCTGCCTGGAGCCGCTTCTTTCATATGCCGCGGACAAGAAAATTCCCGCCGTCATATGCACAACCGGTCTTTCCGCGGAGCAAAAGAACTTTATGTATCAAATCTCCGACAAAACCGCAATCTTTTTCTCGGCAAACATGAGCCTCGGCATAAATCTCATCGCCGAGCTTTCAAAGCGCGCCACCGCCGTTTTGGAGGACAATTACGACATCGAAATTGTCGAAGCGCACCACAACCGCAAGCTTGACGCGCCCAGCGGCACCGCGCTCTATATCGCCGACACCATCAACGACGCATGCAAGGAGTCTAAAGAATATGTCTACGACCGCCACAGCGTCCGCAAAAAGCGCGACAAGCGCGAAATAGGCATGCACTCCATCCGCGGCGGCACAATCGTCGGTGAGCACACCGTCATTTTCGCCGGCAACGATGAAATTATCGAGATTAAGCACACCGCCACGAGCCGTTCCGTCTTTGCCGAGGGCTCTCTTGCCGCCGCCGTATACATGAACGGCAAGACAAGCGGCATGTACGATATGAATGATCTTCTCGCCTCAAAGTGACAAAGTGAGGGAAAACCTATGAAAAACAACACCAAATGCGTCCTTGACCCGGACAAGCCCTGCACCGACTGCGGCGAATGTGACAGATGCGACTATGACAAAACAAAAATCTGCGACAACTGCGGCAAATGCCTCGGTCTTGACGCCGACAGCCGCGCGATTTTAATAACCGAAGTTCAAACCCCCAAAGGCTGAACACGCACCGTAGGGCGTCAAATTAAATTTAACATTGCATTATTGCCGCATTTATCGTATAATGAATTTCAGAATTTTTACATTGGAGGAAACCCATGAACACTAACGTATTCGACGAGCTTACCGAGCGCGGTCTTATCGCTCAGACAACTCACGAAAAGGAAATCCGAGAACTTCTCGCAAATGAAAAAATTACATTTTACATTGGCTTTGACCCCACTGCCGACAGCCTTCACGTCGGTCATTTTCTGCAAATGATTGTCATGCGCCACATGCAAAATTACGGTCACCGCCCCATCGCCTTGGTCGGCGGCGGCACCGCCATGATAGGCGACCCCAGCGGCAGAACCGACATGCGCAAAATAATGACAAGGGAAACAATCGAACACAACGGCGAATGCTTCAAGTCGCAGCTTTCCAAGGTTGTCGATTTTTCCGACGGCAAAGCGCTCATGATAAATAACGCCGACTGGCTTTTAAATTTGAACTATGTCGACTTTTTGCGCGACATAGGCTCACAGTTCTCTGTCAACAAAATGCTCACGGCAGAGTGCTTCAAGCAGCGCCTTGAAAAAGGTCTGTCGTTTCTCGAATTTAACTACATGCTCATGCAAAGCTACGACTTTCTCATGCTTGCTCGCAACTACGACTGCAAAATGCAGCTCGGCGGCGACGACCAATGGTCAAACATCATCGGAGGTATAGAGCTCTGCCGCAGGAAGGATCAAAAATCCGTCTACGGCATGACGTTTACCCTTCTCACCAACAGCGAGGGCAAAAAAATGGGCAAAACAGCCTCCGGCGCGGTGTGGCTTGACCCCGAGAAATATTCGCCTTACGATTTTTATCAGTATTGGCGCAACGTTGATGACCGCGACGCGTGCAAGTTCCTTAAAATGCTCACCTTCGTTCCCATGGAGGAAATAAGAGAATACGAAAAGCTCACCGGCAGCGACATCAACAAGGTCAAGGCTCGTCTTGCGTATGAAGTGACAAAGCTTGTTCACGGCGAGGAAGAAGCCGAGCGCGCCAAAAACGCGGCGGAAGCCGTTTTCGGAGGAGTCTGCAGCGATGAAAATATGCCCTCATTCGAGCTTGAAGTCACAGGCGAGCAGAGCGTCATCGAAGTTCTCGTCTCTGCGGGCTTTATCCCCTCAAAGGGTGAAGGTCGCCGCCTCGTTCAGCAGGGCGGATTGAGCCTCGACGGCGAAAAGCTGACCGATTTTGCAAAGCTTTTGACGTCCGATATGTTCTCTGAAGGAAAGCTCGTCGTTAAAAAGGGCAAAAAATCCTTCTTAAAGCTCATTTCCAAATGATTTGGATTGTAATTCCACCACTCATCTGCGCTCTTGTTTTTGCCATTTTGTACGCGTTTCACCTCTCTGATAAATTGCGTAATATGCAGGCGCAACAAAGCCGCCTTGTAAAATCGCTCGCCTATTTTCGCTTTCGCGATTCTCTCACAGGGCAAATGAACAAATCGTTTGCCGCCAAAGAATTTGAGAGCCTTCACAAGACAGACGGCGGCGCGGTGATGGTTTTGATTAAACTATGCGAAAAGCGCAGCGAAAACGTTAAAGACAGTGAAATCACGGAAATTGCGACAATTTTAGCAGCCATAGGCATTGGTGAAGTCTGCCGCGTCGAAAACGAGGCGTTTATGATTTTCACGAAATCCGTCGCCCGTGACGCCGACAAAATTTTTAATTATCTTTCCGCCGTTCATTTTGACGGACTGCTCTTTGCCGTAGGCGGCGAAAGCTTTATCCCAAGTGAGGACAATTTCAATTCATTTTTCAAGCGTATCAAACGCGCCGTCGCCGCCGCAAGCATCAGCGGCTGCCAATGCGCAGTGTACTAAAAAAGTTCAGCGGCTGCGCCGCGAAAATTTCAACAAAATTTTCGCAAATATATCCACATCGGGAAAAAAGTTCTTGATATTTATCTCTTTTTAGTGTAAAATGATTATATATATGGGTATCGCCCAAAAAGAAAGGATTGTTTAAGATGATTACAGCGGGAGATTTCAGAAACGGCATGACATTTGAATATGATAACAGCGTTTATCAGATTATAGAATTTTTGCACGTTAAGCCCGGCAAGGGTGCGGCGTTCGTTCGCACAAAGATAAAGAACGTCATCTCCGGCGGCGTTGTTGAAAGAACGTTCAACCCCACCGACAAATTCCAAGAAGCGCGCATCGAGCGCAAGGATCGTCAGTATCTCTATAAGGACGACAATTTCTATTATTTCATGGATCCCGAAACATATGATCAGGATCCCATCGCAATCGATTCCATTGCCGACGCAATGAAGTTCGTCAAGGAAAACGAAACCGTTAAAATTCTTTCCTATAAGGGAAACGTGTTCAGTTGCGAGCCTCCGCTCTTTGTTGAGCTTGAAGTTACCGAAACCGAGCCCGGCTTTGCCGGCAACACCGCGCAGGGCGCAACAAAGCCCGCCACGGTTGAAACAGGCGCAAGCGTTAAAGTTCCGCTCTTCATCAATCAGGGCGAGGTTATCCGCATCGACACCAGAACGGGCGAATATATGGAGCGCGTCTGAGCGGCTTCGCCGCACGGGGGACAACGCAAGCGTTTTCCCCGTAAACCTCTGCTAATTCTGCTTATTTACTCTCTGCGAAAGGAGAATGATAACATATGGATAATTTATCAAAAAAGGTTGCCTATCTCAAAGGTCTTGCCGAAGGGCTCGACATCAAGGAGGGCAAAGAGGGCAAGCTTCTCAGCGCAATTATCGACGTTTTAAACGACATGGCAGCTGAAATTGAGGACATGAGCGATTATTGTGACGAAGTGTATAACAGCATTTCTGATTTATCCGATGAGGTTTCCGAAATTGAGGACGACCTTTACGGAAACGATGACGATTTTTCTTTCCCCGATGACGATGAAGATGACGAAAATGACGATTGGCTCGACGACGATTCGGAATATTCTTTTGAATGTCCCGAGTGCGGCGAAACAATTTATATCGATCTTGAAACGCTCGAAAGCGATGAGGAATACATCGTCTGCCCCAACTGCAAAAATAAGATTGAACTTGATTTTGACTCCGACTGCGGCATAGATCCCGACTGCGGCTCCTGCGGATTGTGCGACGAGGACGAGGACTGATCAATCTAAAGGAATCACAAAAAATTCAGACAGCAAAAAAGGAATCTCATTTAGGGATTCCTTTTTATTTTAGCTTTTTATTGAAAAAATTACTGCGGAATAAGATTATCATCCCAACAAAAGATTTTATATGTATATACTCCGTCGGTCATAGTAATCGGCAGCCGTGCGGAAAATGTTCCCGTGCAATGCGACACGGATGTCAGCATATCATCCTCGTATACGGCAACGCGGATTGTGACATCGCCGCTTGTCACCGGCGATAAGGCATCATTCCACTGAAAAAAGCGAACCGTTATATCATCCTCAAGCGCAAATGAGACCGATGTGCCGTTAAAAACCGCGCCGCGAGTAGGGTAAGCGGAAATACCGACCAAAATGCCGTCTTGGTATTTTGCGACGCGCAGCGTGCGGTCGTAGACTGTTTCAGATGAAAAATTCACATACACTCTGTCCGAAACATCCCCGTTCTGAACGCGAAACGACCATTCTCCCTCAGGCCACGAACGCGCCGCCGCGCCGAGCTTAATTGTGTAACCGCTTTCAAATTGGTCGGCGGATAATACGACAACATATTTTGAAGCTCCCGAAAAGATTGAATCTTCGGGATAATTAAGCGAAAGTGTGACATATGAAAAATCGGTCGTGCCCTTAACCGTTATACTCTCGCCCAAAGTATAATAATTATAATCAAACGGCGTAATCGTAATATATGAACCGCTCGCAAACGCGGGCAGGACGAATGATAAAAGAACGAATATTATAAAAACGGAACAAATTCTTTTTGGCATTGACGCAAAACTCCTTATTGAAACTATGCTACTATTTTATAGGAGCATAGGGATTCTGTCAACTGAAAATTATATGAACATTATTAAAACACCGCGTCAATTTCTCAACGCGGTGTTGCAATTTTATCACCAAATTGCTTTATACAATTTGTTCAAGACAACCGCCGCCTGTGCGCGCGTCGCGTTATCCTGCGGCTTAAGCTCCGTCAATGTAAATTCATCGTCCGTCTTGCTCTCCTCGGAGAAGCCTTCAATGATGCCTTTGTTCACGGCATAGCCCATCGCCTCTTTCGCCCAATCGGAAACATCGTCTCCGTCCGTAAAATCCGAAAGCTCCGCCACTTCAAATTCCGTCCTCGGTTTTGCGTACTTCCAAATGTTTATAACTATCGCAACCATTTCCTCGCGTGTTATCTCACTTTCGGGGTTGAATTTTCCGTCCTCAATCATTTCCTCGGGAATAATCGAGTTGTTATACGCCCACTGCACATATCCCGCGTACCAGCTTTCAAGGTCTGTTATTTCGCCCGTCACCTCGGTTTCGGAATCGGCTCCCAGCATCCTTACGCCCATCGCCACAAATTCCGCACGTGTAACCGTCTCCTCGGGATAGAAGTTTCCGTCAAACATGCCCTGTATGTATCCCCACTGTGCAAGGCTCTTTATGTCGTCCTCCGCCCAGTGCCCGTCGCAGTCCGCAAAATACGGCATTTCAAAATCGACGCTCGTCGCCGAAACGAGGAAATGGTCAAACGATGCCGTCGACCCTTTCGTCGCAACGCCGAATTTTCCGAGTGAAAGCTCGGGAATGTAATATTCATAGCTCATAAGATGATTTCCGCCCACGGCTATCGTCTCATGGTTTCTGTCAAAATCGACAACAATCGTGTAATAGTCATGCGCCTGCTCGGGTATTTCCGCCTCTGCAATCGTCGTCTCCTCGCCTGCAACTCTCGCAATCACGCTCAAAACTCCGTCCTGCACCTGATAGCGCATGAAGTTGTCGTCGTCTTGATACTTCGCGATTATCGCCGCCGTGCCGTCTGTCATAACCTTCGCCGCAACATAACCGTCCAAAATCGCGCCGCTCGTCGTAAGGCTCATCTTCCAGTCGTCGCCCGAATCATCCGACTGCGTGTACCACCAGTTGCCCACGCTGCCGTCGGCAATGTTTCCTATCGACCATGTGCCGCTCATTTCCTGCCAGTCATCGCTCTTGGCGCCTTGGAACAAATCGGCAAACACCTCAACAACCTTGACCGAGCTAAAGCTCATCTGCGCTCCGTCCGCGACAAATACCGCGGTCTTTCCGGTTGGGAAGTCACTGTCCGTCACCGTCACCGACGCGCTCCTCTGCCCCACCGGCGGCTCGTAAGCCGTCATTTCGGCATAGAACGTTATCGAATCGCCCACAAGCGTCAATGTCATCGGAAGAGATTTGCTTGAATTTATCTTGAACGCCTCCGGTATCTCAACCGAACCCAACAGAGTTTCAACTCCGTCCTTAACCTTTGTTATCGAAACCGTCCTCTCCACGCTGTCAAGCGCGCAGAGATAATAATTATTTTCATCGACATATCTTGCATACATGCCGACCTTGCCGAACGAGCCGCTTTCAATGTCGCGCGGATTTACCGTCGTATTAACGGTATAATCCTTCCATTCCTCGCCGCCCAATATGAGCGCCGAAACGTCGCCCTCGTTTTCAGCCGTGCCGACCGCGTTGTGAACGTATTGATATTCCTCAACCTCAAAGTCGCCCACAACCTCAAAGCCCGCAAGCGTGCCGCCCTCAAAGTCGCCCATGTACGGAAGCGATTCCGTGCTCTTCAAAATGACAGGCCCCGCAACCTCGCTCTCTTCTCCGAGCTTGTCATATACTCTTACCTGTATTTTATACGAATATTCCTTCCCTTCCTCAACGTCGTAATCCTCATAGTACGCGTTGTAAACGTCCTCAGCTATAAGCTCAAACTCCCCGCCGTCAACGCTCCTGTAAACGTTAAACGCCGTGTATTCAGCTTCATTTTCCCACCAAACCTCAATCGAATCCGCATAGCCGAACGCGCGGTGAACAACAGCCTGCGGCGCTTCGTAATCGCCGTATGCGATCTCCGCCAGATACATTGCTCCGCCCTTGAGGTTTTCAAACGTAACTTGCGAATTTTCAACAACCGTTTCAAGCACAACCTCGTCGTTTACATCCTCGCTCATTTCGCGCAATATGACATTCGCACCGTCTTGAACCTCAACATTTTTCAAATCAATCGTCACAGACGAGACCTCGTCGGTATCGATGTCGTTTATGAAATGTACGAAATATGTCGAATCGCTCTTTGTCGCAAAGAAGTCTTGTCCGCTCGCCGCGTCCTCCGTGTCAAACGTAACTATAAGATTGCCGTTCGTCAGCGTCCTGTTAAACTGGCGAATAGCGTAATACATTCTCTCGGGTATCAAATATCTGCTCGTCGCGGTGTCCTTAAAGAACATTTCGCCAAACGAGAAGCGGATAGAGGCATACAGTCCTTCGAGTGCCTGTGTGCGCATTATCTGAATGTGGCTTATGCAGCCGGGCATTTTGTCGAGCCAATCGAACGAATCGCCCGAAAGCTTCCAGTTAAATTCCGAGTTTGAAACCTTTTTCGTCTCCGGCTCCGCGTCGTATTTTTCAATTCTCGCCTTAAAATTCTGTATTCTGCTCTTGTGCGCCGCCGTGCCGCCGCCGTATGTGTGATAGTCGTAAACGTCTATCGCGGTAGAGCCGTATTCCGCAATCGTGTCCCATGCTCCCGTGTTCCAGCCCGCCAGCGTCGGTCCCCAAGGCTGCGCGTCCTCAACGTCATATCCCGCCGCCTGAACGCCCGTTCTCCAGCCGTCCGCAAGCGACATACATTCATAAGCATAGAGCTCCCAATCGACAAACTTCTGCTGTCCGTTTTCCCAGTTGTCGGGCTCATTTCCCATGTTGTAATTTGTCTGTCCGAAATATTTTGCGTATATATACCCTCTCGCAAAGCCGTGTCTCCACGTGTCGCCCCAAAGGTTTTTGTAAAAATACTCCCACTGTTCTTCGGTATATTCCGTCTGCCCCTCTTCCAAGCGCATATACTGCCACCACGGGTTTGACACCGGCACAACCGTGATGTCCATTCTCCCCGCCTCAACCATCTGTTCAAGGTAGCTTATATATCCGGGTCTTAACGCCACAAGCTGCTCGTAATAGGCGTCTATGTAATCCGTCGATAAAATGGGATTGCTCTTTGGATTTTCCTTAACGATGTTTACCGCCGCCTCAAAGCTCTCCTTGTCGTAAACGTCAACGGGAATTGCCGTTCTCGTCGTGTTGTCTGTCGAAGGCGCTCCGAAATCGCGGTTTACGTTATATAAAATATCTTCAATGTATTTGCTTCTGTTGTCATAACGCGAGGTCGGCGTCGTGTTGTCGCCGTAAAGCTTGAGCTGCAGCTCCTCCGTCTCTTCGCCGAGCGTCACCGTCACAAGCCCGCTTCCCGCGTCCGAAACTTTTTCCTCAATTTCAACGCCCTCGGTGTTCGCTATTTCATATATTATGACGTTATCCATGTACTTTTGATTTTCGCTTTCCTCAACGCCTGCGGAAATCGTTATCTTCGGGTTCACCGCATCGCTCGGCACTTCAAACGTAGCGTCAACCTGCTGAAATTCAAGATTGCCGTTCGCGTCCTTTTCTCTCGTAAAGGAGAAAAGTCTGCCGTTGTCGTCAAATACCGCCAGATTGACCGAGTTTGTCACCATGTGCGGCGATTCGAGATATACCGTAAAGACATAGCTCTTCCCCGCCTCAAGCGCAACCTCCTGCTTCACTGTCGCGTATTCCGCGTCTATCCCATCGCTTAAGATAAGGTGCAGCGCCTTTTCGCCGTCCGCCGCATCCGTTGCCGCTTTTCCGACATTTGCCTTGCTCATGCCCCACATCGTCCACCCGTCGGGGTTCGGGTCGAGCGAAACGTCGCCCAAATCAAGCTCAAACGACCCGTTTTTCACAAGATTGTCGCCGACAATTTCAATCGTCTCCCCGCTCGCGAGCACATATTCCGTCTTTTCCTCCGCAAAAGCCTGCAACGCCGTAAAATACGACGCCGCCATAACAAGCGTCAAAATCGCCGCAAAAAACTTCTTCATTAAAATCTCCTCCCGCTTCTCACATAATATAGTATTTTATCACAAATTCTTCCGCACGTCAAAACATTTTTTTGTGATATTTCACAATTTGTATTCCCAATTTCTCACCTCAAAATTTCAAATTATTGTTGCATTTTTCCTCTCATTATGCTAATATTAACTTGCGACACAATTTAAAATCTTCATGGAGGATAGTATATGTTTTTACTTCGGTAAAAACGTATGCTCTGCTTTTCATATACTATCTACCATGAAAAAATTGTGTCGCAGCAATGAGGGCAGCGTTTTTCGGTGCGTTCGCTCTCATGCGGACGCATTTTTTATTGGCAGATAAAAAAACGGAAATGAGTTTATGGATTGAAAAATGCGCCGTGCCATAATG
>JAJQCX010000205.1 GCA_021202495.1 Clostridia bacterium
GTATAATGTATTCTTGGATAGTAGTTAGCACCAAACGGTGACATGGGAGGACAACTATGAAAAAACAAAAGAAAAAAAATAAACCGAATTCGATTCCGCGGAAAATCCTGCACGGCATCGGCATTTTCTTCAAGGTCGTTTTTGTGATATGCCTTGTTGCGGTCGCGGTCGTTTCGGGTGTTATTTTCGGCGCTCTCGCGGGCTTCATCGAAGACACCGAGCCGCTCGACATTTCCGGCTTTTCGGTCAATCTCACAAGCTTTATCTACACAACCGATTCCAACGGCGTAGTTCATCAGGAGGAAGCGCTCTACGACGATGAAAACCGCGTTTGGGCTTCTCTTGACGAAATTCCGCTCAATCTTCAGCGCGCCTTCATCGCGATTGAGGACGAACGTTTCTACTCGCACAAGGGCTTTGACATCAAGCGCACCGTCGGCGCCGCGATTGAATACATCCAAAAGCAGATAACCGGCGAAAGCGGCACAAGCTACGGCGGCAGCACCATTACACAGCAACTTGTCAAAAACCTCACCGGTGAGGACGATTACTCCGTCGAGCGCAAAATTCAGGAAATCTATCGCGCGTATAAATTGGAACAGGAGCTTTCCAAGGACGAAATTCTCGAGATATATCTCAATACCATATATCTTTCACAGCACTGCAACGGCGTCAAGAGCGCGGCAAAGACGTATTTTAACAAGGAGCTTTCCGAACTCACTCTTGCCGAGTGCGCCTCCATCGCCGCGATAACGCAGTACCCCACAAAATACGACCCCATCCGCAGTCCCGAAAACAACAAAGAACGCCGCAATGTCATTTTGAATAAAATGGCGGAACTCGGCTATATCACGAATTATGACTGTGAAGTCGCATCCGCAACCGACGTTGTCACGGTTTCCGGCGGCGACGACAGCTCTGTCAGCTCCAACCCCACAAGCTACTACACCGACGCTCTCATAAATCAGGTCATTGAAGACCTCATGGAGCAAAAGGGCTACACCGAGGCAGTCGCCGAAAAAATGCTCTACTGCGGCGGCTACCGCATATATTCCGCGGTCGACACCGAAATTCAGCAAATCATGGATGACTATTACGCCGACGACTCCAATTTCCCCACCCTTTCCGGCACGAGTGATATTATCCAGTCGGCAATGGTCATCATCGACCCTGCGACGGGCTATGTAAAGGGCATTGTCGGCGGACGCGGCGAAAAAACGGCTTCGCGCACACTAAACCGAGCCACACAGTCGCTCAGACAATCGGGCTCTTCAATCAAGCCTCTTTCAATCTATGCCCCTGCCGTAGAATACGGCAAGGTAACCGCAAGTACAATCGTTTCCGACTCGCCGATAACAATCGACGGCTGGTCTCCGCGAAACGACGACAATAATTTTAAAGGCAATATCACCGTTGTCTCCGCGCTTTCGGGCTCGCGCAACGTTCCGGCTGTCCGCATTTTGCAATACACCGGCCTTGAGCGCTGCTTCAGCTTTGTAACGCGCAATTTCCACATTTCAAGCCTTGTCGATTCCGAAACGCGCAACGGCAAGGTCTACACCGACAAAACTTATGCCGCTCTCGGATTGGGCGGTCAGACGGATGGTGTAAGCGTGCTTGAAATGGCAGCTGCCTTTGCCGTCTTTGACGCGCGCGGCTATTGTAACGAGCCTTCCTTCTACACCCGTGTCGAGGACTCAAACGGCAACGTCATTCTTGAGCGCAACCCCACTCTCCAGCCTGCCATAAGCGAGACGACCGCCGTCACAATGACGAGCATGCTTGAAAGCGCCGTCAAGAGCGGCACGGGCAAATCGGCACAGCTGAGCAACATGCCCGTTGCCGGAAAAACCGGTACCACCTCCGACAATTACGACCGCTGGTTTGTCGGCTACACGCCCTACTACGTCGGCGCTGTTTGGTGCGGCTGCGACACTCCGCGCTCGCTGCGCGGTCTTTCGGGCAATCCCTCCGCTACCGTATGGAAGGGAATCATGGAGAAAATTCACGAAAATCTGCCCTATAAGGAATTTAACAGCATCGGCTCGACAAGCCTTGTCTTGGTCTGCGCCGACAGCGGCTTGCTCCCCAATTCCACCTGTGAAAATCTGACGTTCGGCGAATACAGCAAGAGCGCCGCTCCCAAACGCCGCTGCGACATCCATGCGGAGGTTGACGACGGAGAGGGCTCGCTTGTGGTTTACACCGCTCCCGAAGAAGATCCGAGCGAAACCCCGACAGGAGGCGCTTCGACCTCGGAATCCTCGGGCGAACAAACAGCAACGCCCGAAGCTTCGCAGGACACCCCGCAGACAACCACACCCGACACCTCCGCAGAAAACAATTCCTCCGTTTCGGATACGGGATTATAAGTAAAGGAGTGTTTTATATTGAAGCATTGTATAGTCAATCGCCCCTTGGGCTTTTCCTCGTTTGCCCCTCTTCTTCTCATTTTAGTCGCGACAATTGTTCTTTCCTCGCTTGCGTCAATTGTTTCGTTTTCGCTCAGCCTGGTTATTCTCGTTGTCGGCGTCGTCATCCTTTGCGTCCTGACGCCGCGCTATATACGCTGCGAATATGAATATTCGCTTGAGGGCGACGCTTTCTCTGTCGCGCTCATTATGAATAAATCCTCGCGCAAGGAGCTTTTTTCCTCCGACATGGAGCAGCTCATTGTCTGCGAAAATGCCGCAGGAAAAAACGTGTCAAGCACACGCACCGTCAGCGCCATCGCAAAATCGGGCACAGCCTACCGCGCCGAATTTTCATGCGAGGAAGGCACAGCCTCCGTCATTTTCACCCCCTCAGAGGAATTTTTAAAGGAAATGCGCCTCTACTCCCCTTCGAAATTTCATCTTTAATAAGATTCACCCAATCCTGCATCACCGAATAGAATAATATTGAGAGGCTAAAATTTTTTCCGTTCATGTGTATTATTTTCGCGCCGTTTGTGAAGAATGTCTTTGTAGGCATTTTGTTTCCCGAAGGCGCGAATAAGATTTCACTCGATAATCTGTGTACATATTTGCTTCTTTGAGATAACTTACATTTGACTTGTCCTTATATTCGATGTATAATTTGATTGTATTTATATTTCCCAAGGAGGGCAGTCAAATGGAGCACAAGACGATTTCCGTCACACTTTCCGAGGATGTCCTGTCCGAAATCGATAGTTTAAAATCCGATTTCAACGGATCGCGAAGCCTTGCCATCGAGTCAATGGTCAGGTTATACCTTTCGGAAAGACGGCGAATTGAGCAAAAGGAAAAGCTTATGGAAGGATATTGTGCCATGGCGGATATCAACCTCTCCATAGCCGAAGAATGTTTTGACTCCGATCAAGCCACACAAGATGCCTACGAGCATTATTTAATGGGGTGTGAACAGTTTTGATCGTTAAACGAGGAGATATTTTCTATGCCGACCTCAGTCCCGTCGTCGGCAGCGAACAGGGAGGCACAAGACCGGTTCTTGTCGTGCAAAACGACGTCGGCAATAAATACAGTCCCACGGTCATTGCCGCCGCGATTACAAGCAAGATTAATAAGGCGAAGCTTCCCACTCACATCGAGATCGACGCTGCGCGCTACGGTCTCAACAAGGACAGCGTTATTTTGCTCGAGCAGGTTCGCACCATCGACAAAAAACGCCTCAGAGAAAAAATAGGCCGCCTCGACGAAGTGCAAATGATAAAAGTCAACGACGCATTGTCAATAAGCTTCGGGCTGATATAAGAGAGCTTTTGTTCCTCTTTCAATCTTATTTCTTACTGACAATTATCCCGCCCGTGTAACGTAGACCACACAATTTACTAAGGAGGGTATTCAAAATGAACAAAAAACTTAAAAAAATTTCCGCCGGCGTACTTATTGCCACATTCGCGCTTTCCGCGGCGGTTTATGCCGCATCCCCCGGCAGCGAGGACGACCCGCTCATTTCAAAGAGCTATGTCGACTCCACAATCATTCCCTATGTCGATAAAGCCTCCACCTTCACGGTTATAAATATCCCCGAAGGGCAAATGCTTATCGGCGACGCCGGCTGTGAGATAATTCTCCGCATGGGCAGCGCCACCGTAATCGCAACCGACAAGGGCGGTCTTTGCGACACCACAATAGGCGGCGATTGGGAAAACGGCAGCGCCGTTCCCGCAAACCATAACCTGATAGTCCCCCTGGACGACGGCCGCGGCATCAAAGCCACGTCCGATATAATCGTCATGGTTAAAGGATCATACTCATTATATTGATTTTTCCTCTTTTATATAAAACACACCCACGGATTTTTCTCTTATCCGCGGGTGTGTTTTTTAATCGTCTTCAATCAACTCATGCTTAACGCCTTTTCCCGAATGAAGCTGTTCAAAAGCTTTAGCATAGGGAAATTGAACCCGATACGGTTTTTCGGCTTCGATATCTTTTGTTAAAGTTTTCATTTATTTTATATCGCCGTATATCCGCCGTCAACCGCGATGTTCTGTCCGTTTACATAGCTCGACGCGGGCGATGCGAGGAACAGCGCGCAGGTGTCAAGCTCGCCCTCTTTGCCGTAGCGGGCGAGCGGAATTGCGCCCTTTGCGTATTCGGCGAACCAATCTGTCTCAAGCGTGTCCTTCGTGAGCGGCGTCCAAAAATAGCCCGGGCAAATGCTGTTTACGGTTATGCCCTCTTTGCCCCACTCAGCCGCAAGCGCACGTGTCATGTTCACAACGCCGCCCTTTGCCGCATGATACGGTGCGCAGGTTGCCGCCATGTTGCCCACCAAGCCGTACATAGAAGCGATGTTGATAATGCGTCCGTAATGCGCCTTTATCATTTCCTTCGCAAATTCTCTCGCGCAGAGGAACGAGCCGAAGAGGTCAATCTTCAATTCATTGTTAAACTGATCGTCGGTAATGTCAACCGCCGGAGCAACCGCGCCGGTACCCGCGTTGTTCACCAAAATGTCAACGCGTCCGAACGTATCCATTGTCGCCTGAACCGCTGCCTTTACCTTTTCGGTGTCTGTAATGTCACACGCGTAAGCGAGGCACTTAACGCCGAATTCCTTTTCAATCTCCGCCGCGTTCTCATCCAAAAGGTTCTGCCTTCTTGCGAGCAAAACAAGATTTGCCCCCTGGCTTGCGAAAGCCTTCGCCATCTGCACTCCGAGCCCCGTCGAAGCTCCCGTAACAACAGCCACCTGTCCCGAAAGGTCAAAATAATTCTTCATCTTTTTCAGTTCTCCTTTGCAAAAATTTGTTTCGATATACTAATGATAGCATTTTCAATTCACAAAGTCAAGATTATGCCATGCAACAATTTTAAATTTTTGTAACATCGACATCTTATTTTTGTGGACAAACCGCAATCTTTGTGGTAAAATGTAGTTTAGATTTTTATGCGAAAGGAAAGGACTGATTTTCGTTGAAAAACATAGATAAAACATACGAGCCGAAAAACGTGGAATCCCGGCTTTATAAAAAATGGTGCGACAGCGGCTATTTTCATGCCGAGGTCGATTCAAAAAAGGAGCCCTACACCATCGTCATTCCCCCGCCCAACGTCACGGGTCAGCTTCACATGGGACATGCCCTCGACGAAACCCTGCAGGACATTCTCATTCGTTTCAAGCGCATGCAAGGCTACAACGCCCTTTGGGTTCCCGGCACCGACCATGCCGGCATCGCCACGCAGATAAAGGTTGAGGAATATCTGCGCAAGGAAGAGGGCATAACGCGCTACGACCTCGGACGCGAGAAATTTCTTGACCGCGTTTGGGATTGGAAAAAGCAGTACGGCGACAGAATAATAACTCAGCTTAAAACCTTGGGCTCTTCGTGCGATTGGGAGCGTGAGCGCTTCACAATGGACGAGGGCTGCTCCAAAGCCGTGCGCGAGGTATTTGTCAACCTTTACAACAAAGGTCTCATCTACCGCGGTTACAGAATAATCAACTGGTGCCCCAAATGCACCACCGCCCTCTCCGACGCCGAGGTTGAATATACCGAGCAGGAGGGCAGCTTCTGGCACATCAAATACCCCGTCAAGGGAGAGGAAGGCCGCTTTATCGTAATCGCCACCACGCGTCCCGAAACTATGCTCGGCGATACCGGCATTGCCGTCAACCCCGACGACGAACGCTATAAGGATCTCATCGGCAAAACTGTCATTCTTCCGCTCGTCGGACGCGAAATTCCCATCGTCGCCGACGAACACGCCGATAAGGATTTCGGAACAGGCGCAGTTAAAATAACACCCGCTCACGACCCCAACGACTTTGAAGTCGGCAAGCGCCACAATCTGTCCGTGATAAAGGTTTTGAACGACGACGCGACCATAAACGAAAACGGCGGCAAATACGAAGGTCTTGACCGCTACGAAGCGCGCCGCGCGATAGTTTCCGATTTGGAAGAGGGCGGCTGGCTTGTCAAAATTGAGCCCCACTCCCACAACGTCGGCTGCTGCTACCGCTGCGGCACGACCGTCGAACCGATAACGAGCGATCAGTGGTTCGTCAAAATGGAGCCCCTCGCGAAGGAAGCAATCCGCGTTGTCAAGGACGGCGAAATTAAGTTCGTCCCCGAACGCTTCACTAAGACATATCTCAATTGGATGGAAAATGTTCACGATTGGTGTATCTCCCGCCAGCTTTGGTGGGGTCACCGCATCCCCGCGTTCTATTGCCGGTCCTGCGGCGAAATGACAGTCTCCAAGGAAGACATCACCGTTTGCCCCAAGTGCGGCGGCGCGGTGGAACAGGAAGAGGACGTTTTGGACACATGGTTCTCCTCCGCCCTTTGGCCTTTCTCCACGCTCGGCTGGCCCGAAAAAACGCCGGAATACGAATATTTTTACCCGACCTCCACATTGGTTACGGGCTATGACATCATCTTCTTCTGGGTTGCGCGCATGATTTTCTCAGGCTGCGAGCACACCGGCAAGTCCCCGTTCAACACCGTCTTTCTTCACGGTCTTGTTCGCGATTCGCAGGGGCGCAAAATGAGCAAATCCCTCGGCAACGGCGTCGACCCGCTCGAGGTCATCGACCGCTACGGCGCGGACGCGCTCCGCTTCTCTCTCGCAACCGGCAACGCCCCCGGCAACGACATGCGCTTTTATTGGGAAAGAGTTGAATCGAGCCGCAATTTCGCAAATAAAATTTGGAACGCGGCACGCTTCACTCTGATGAATTTAAATATTGAGGAAATCACACTTCCCCAATCCCCGCGCCTTGAGGACAAGTGGATTCTTTCCCACCTCAACACCACCGTGCGCGAGGTAACTGAAAATCTTGATAAATTCGAGCTCGGCGTCGCGCTGCAAAAGCTCTACGACTTCATTTGGGACGAATTCTGCGATTGGTATATCGAGCTTGTCAAGCCGCGCCTTTATGGCACGGACGAGGAAAGCCGCCTCAACGCCGAGCAAACTCTTGCCTATGTTATGACAGGCTTCCTCAAGCTCCTTCATCCCTTCATGCCCTTTATCACCGAGGAAATATATTGCTCCCTTCCCACAAACGAAGAGACAATCGTCACATCCTCCTGGCCCAAATACGACCCCTCACTTTCCTTCCCCGATGAAGAAAAGAAAATGATCGCCGTATGCGAAGCGATAAAATCGGTGCGTAATCTTCGCACAAGCATGAACGTTCCCCCGCCAAAGAAGGCTGCCATGTACATCGTTACAAAGGACGCGTCGCTCTATACCTCCGGTTCCGTTTTCTTTGAAAAGCTCGCCGGCGCGTCAACCGTCACCGTTCTTTCGGGCGACAGCGGTATTCCCGACAACTGTGTGAACGCCGTCGCCCCCGGCGCGTCCATCTTCATGCCCACAGGCGAGCTTATCGACATTGATAAAGAACGCGAACGCCTCAATAAAGAAAAAACGCGCCTCGAAAGTGAAATCGAGCGCGTTGAAAAGAAGCTTGCAAACCAAGGCTTCATCTCCAAAGCCCCCGCCAAGCTCATCGAAGAGGAAAAATCCAAAGGCGAAAAATACCGCGAAATGTATAACACAATCCTGGCATCAATAGAAAAATTGAATTAACTCAGAAACCCCCGACCGCTGATTTCACGCAATCGGGGGTTTATTGTTCTCTTCGGCATCCAATACTTGTTGTTCGGCCAAAAATCAGCCCGCAATCTGCCACCTCACTATAAACCGCGACCACGCAATAAATTCCCTCACTGCATTACCGCGCGAAAACGGCGCAGCGCGGCACGCTTGCCCGCCCGCGGTTTCCCACTCTTTGCAAATCGCGACCGCAATTTAAATTCCCCCGCCATACTGCCTCGCGAATACGGCTCAAGCGGCACGCTTGCCTGTACACAAAAAGTTTACTATTATTAACTTGAATATTGTCGCATTAAATGATATAGTAGAAGAGCTAAGATAGGAGATGGTTCACATGAAAAAGGATAAAAACGAACCGCAGCAGCATATCACGTCCATCGGCGGCAGCGCCGTCATGGAAGGGGTTATGATGCGCGGTCCGAAGGAGATCGCCACCGCCGTCCGCAAGAGCGATGGGGAAATTGTTATAGACAAAAAGCCCGTTTCGAGCCTCGTGACGAAATATCATGTCAACAAAATCCCGATTGTGCGCGGCATTTTTTCGTTTTTCGACTCAATGATATCGAGCATGAAGTCGCTCATGTACAGCGCGGATTTTATCGAGCTTGAAGACGACGAGGAAACCGAGTCGAAATTTGACAAATGGCTCACCGACAAATTCGGCGACAAGGTCAAGGACATTGTCATTTATTTTTCCGTTTTTGTCGCAATTATTTTCTCTGTCGGGGTCTTCATGCTTTTGCCATACTTTTTTGCCCGCTTCCTCGGCATTTTCATCGAAAGCGGCGTCGTAAAAACGCTCATTGAGGGCGCGTTTAAAATTGTTCTTTTCCTCGGCTACATTCTTCTTGTCTCCCAAATGGAGGACATTAAGCGTGTGTTCCAATACCACGGCGCGGAGCATAAGACCATTTTTTGCTACGAAAACGGACTTCCGCTCACTCCCGAAAACGCGGCTAAAATGTCGCGCCTTCACCCGCGCTGCGGCACAAGCTTTCTTCTCTATGTAATGGTTATCAGCATCATTTTGTTCGCCCTCGTATCCAAGGTTTCGTGGGGCGAAGGCGTCGCGGGCTTCTTCATCGGTTTGGGCATAAGGCTCTTGCTTTTGCCCATCGTTTCGGGTCTTTCCTATGAAATTATCCGCCTTGCGGGCAGAAGTCAAAACGTCGTGGTGTGCGCTCTCAGCAAGCCCGGTCTTTGGCTTCAGCGCATCACAACGCGCGAGCCCGACCTTGAGCAATTGGAGGTTGCAATCGCCGCAATGAGCGCCGTTCTCACCGGCAACAAAGAGGATGATAAATGGTGAGCCTTGTCAATAAATATTACGCACTTTTATCAGGCTTTACGGAAACGCCCCTGCAGGATGCAAGGGCGCTTTTGTCGTATGTGTTACAAAGCGACGCCCTTCTCGTCTGGCGCGATTTGACGCACGATGAAGAGCAAAAAATGCTCTCTCTCATCGAAAAACGCAAAACCGGCATCCCCATCGCCTACCTTGTCGGCGAAAAGGAATTTATGTCCCTCCCATTTTTCGTAAATGAGCACACGCTCATTCCCCGCCCCGACACCGAAACGCTTGTCGAAGAACTCATCGACCTTTTTAAGGATAAATCACCACGCATTCTCGACCTTTGCTGCGGCACGGGCTGCATCGGCATTTCCCTTGCGCACTTCATTCCGCAATCCAACGTCACCATGCTCGACGTTTCGCCCGAAGCGCTCGAAATCGCGGAGAAAAACATCCTCCGTCATCATTTATCAAACCGCGTCCGCGTAAAGCTCAGCGACGTTCTGAAAGACGAAATCGAAGACAAATACGATCTCATTGTCTCAAACCCGCCATATATCGAAACCGAAACGCTCCAAACCCTTGACGTTTCAAAGCACGAACCCATTTTAGCCCTCGACGGCGGCAGTGACGGACTCAACTTCTACCGTGTTATCATTCCCAAGGCTGCCGCATCTCTCACGCCCTGCGGCACTCTCGCCTTTGAGATTGGCTATAACCAGGGGCAATCCGTCCCCGCACTTCTGAGCCCGTATTTTAAGGATGTGACGCTCAAACAGGACTTAAGCGGCAACGACCGCGTCGTAATCGCTCAAAACCCAATATAACGGAAACGACGGCATTTCTCACAATGCCGCCGTTTTTTTATGTACGCTTACTATTTGCAGGAATTGTCCTCTTTCGCCTCATAGCCGTACATAGCGTCCGATATAATCTTCATAATCTTGTCGTGGCAGCCGCCGCACCCTGTCGAACAGTGGCTTATCTTCTGCACATCCTCAAACGCGCTCGTCACATCGTCAAAATGATCCAGCCCGTGAAGCGCATCCAAAATATCGTTGTAGCTTACCTGCTTGCAATTACATACCATAAAATTCGCCGTCATTATCCGTCACCTCCGAAAATCGCTAAATTCCTATATCATAAGAATATCACTGTTTTATAAAAAAGTCAATGCGTGTCACCAAAAATTCCGCTCGGATTGCAGCTTCCATTGCGAGATAATGTTCAAACAAACCACAAAAAGAAATGTTCAAATATGATATAATATTTTTCGAAACAAATAACTAGGAGGAATGTTTATGATATACGGATATGTGCGAGTATCCACAAAAGAACAAAATGAGGACAGACAAGTTGTTGCTATGCAGGCGCGCGGTATTCCGCCAAAAAATATTTATATCGACAAGCAAAGCGGCAAAGACTTTAATCGACGTCAGTATAAAAAAATTTTCAAACTGCTTAAAGAAAACGACTTGCTTGTCATCAAAAGCATTGACAGACTTGGTCGAAACTATAATGAAATCACAGAGCAGTGGCGCTTGATTACAAAAGTAAAAAGAGCAGATATTATGGTCATTGATATGCCCGCACTTGATACAAGGCGTGAAAAAAATCTGCTCGGCAGTTTTCTGAGTGACATCGTTCTTCAGATTTTGAGCTTTGTCGCCGAAAATGAAAAAGATAACATAAAGCAGCGACAAGCCGAAGGCATTTCGGCAGCCAAAGCAAAAGGCGTTAAATTCGGAAGACCGCAAAAACCCCTTCCGGACAACTTCTATGAAGTTCATAACCGATGGAGAAACAAAAAAATCTCCTTGAAAGAAGCCGCTGCAGAATGCGGCATGCCACCCACAACTTTCTTCAACAAGGCGGAACAATTTGAAACGTCTTTTTTTAAGTAATAAAAAAATCGAAAAAGTATACATTTTCGATTTTTTTGTACAAATTCAATAAAGCTTTTATTTATCCTTATTATATACAACGTCTTTAAA
>JAJQCX010000062.1 GCA_021202495.1 Clostridia bacterium
TTCCGATACCCTCTACAGCCTTGACAAATTCGGGGTCAAAATCCGAAAGCTTTAACACCGACATTGGGCACATTCCGCCCGCGCGTGGGTCGATAATGACGTGAAGACGGTTTTCACGGTCTATGTAGGGCGTGAGCGGAAAAATCCTGCACGAAAGAGGGCGCGCGCTTCTTGGGCAGACGCCGTCGCAGGAGAGAAGATACGCAAAATGACCTTTTGCGTACTCAAAATCGGTTTCACTCACACTTGCCCATTCGGGAATCGGATTGTAAAGCGCTTCTTCGCCGGGGAAAAAATACATTCCGTCGCCGTCCTTGTCGCCCTCGCAGCACTTTTTGCCGCAGAGCCGTCCGCAGTCGGCTTTAATCGGGGTCAAGTTGCCTATTTTGTTGTAAATAATCGAATAAAAAATTTTCTCAGTCATCTAAGTTGTACGGTGTCGTCTGGTAGACGAAATAATTAAGCCAATTTGTGAACAAAAGGTGGTTGTGCGCCCGCCACGTCATGCGCGGCGTTTTTGTGGGGTCGTCGTCGGGGTAATAGTTTTTCGGCAGCTTGACGCTCTCAAGCCCCTTTTCCATGTCGCGGCGGTATTCCTTGTCAAGTGTATCGAATTCGTATTCGCTGTGACCTGTGACAAAAATCTGCTTGTCGGCGCGCGATTTTACAAGATACACGCCCGCATCGTCGCTTTCGCAGAGGATTTGAAGATTATCGTTTTTCAAAATATCCTCTCTGTCAACGCCCGTGTGGCGCGAATGAGGCGCGTAAAAAGTGTCGTTAAAGCCGCGCACGAGGCGTGAGGCGGAATAGAGAGTTTTATGCTCAAAAACGCCGAAAAGCTTTTCGGGAAGAACACGCTTTTCAATTCCGTAGAAATGGTAAAACGCCGCCTGTGCCGCCCAGCAGATGTAAAGGCTCGATGTGATGTGCGTTTTTGACCATTCAAATATTTCGCAAAGCTCGTCCCAGTAGTCAACCTCTTCAAACGGCAGCAGCTCAACCGGCGCACCTGTTACGATAAGTCCGTCAAAACGGCGCTTTTTTATCTCGGAAAACGTGGTGTAAAACGTCTTTAAATGTTCTTCGGGAGTGTTGCGCGATTCGTGCGAATCCATGCGGATAAAGATTGGGTCTATCTGCAGCGGCGTGTTTGAAAGTGCGCGCAGAAGCTGCGTTTCCGTCGCGATTTTCGTGGGCATGATGTTCACGATGATAATCTTAAGCGGACGAATGTCCTGCGAAAGAGCCCTTTTTTCGGTCATTACAAATATATTTTCGCCTTCAAGCACCTTTGCCGCAGGCAAATTTTCGGCTATTTTAATCGGCATTATATGTCCTGTCCTTTCACGATTGTAAAGATTCTATTTATGAGTATAATATTTTTATACATCTCCATGCTCATCGTTGTGCCATTTGTTTAATACTTCCTCGATTTGGGCAACGAGCTGTTCTTTATCGGGCATATATAAAACATATCTTGACGCAAAAATGTTGTTCGACAAACCGCCGAGAGCATATTCCGCGGTTATGCTGTCCTTGTCGGTGCAGAGAATAATGCCGATAGGCGGATTGTCATCTGCATCGTTTATCTCGGAAGCATAATAATTAAGATACATATTTATTTGCCCTGCCGCTTCGGGAGTGAGCTTGGTCGTTTTAAGTTCAATCAAGACGTAGGCACGGAGAATTTTATTGTAGAAAACCATATCCACATAATAATGTGTGTTATTAACGGTTACTCGCTGTTGTGTGCCGACAAACATAAAACCGCGTCCAAGCTCCAACAAAAAGTCTTCAATTTGCTTGACAAGTGCCTGCTCCAAATCGTTTTCCAATACAGGTTTATTTTCGGGAAGAGCGAGAAATTCAAATACATATGGGTCGCGGATGATATCGGATGGAGAGGTAATTTCGTTGCCCTTAAGAGCCAGAGACAATACTTGTTCTTTATCGGCATTGCCGCGTGAGAGCAGCAGCCGTTCAAATAAGGAACTTTCGATTTGACGTTTAAGCTCACGTACCGACCAATTTGAATTAATTGCTTCGTTTTCATAAAAGCTGCGCTTGTCAGTGTCTGATATGGATAAAAGCTCACAATAATGCGACCAAGTCAATTTGCCAGACAGCGTCTGGCATTTTCTATACGTCAAATAAAATTGACGCATATTTTGGAGATTTGAACGGGAAAACCCCTTGCCTAATTCTTTTGTCAATTCCTTTGAGAGTTCTTTTAATGTCTGTTTTCCATAGTCCGCTCGTTGAGGCGCGGATTGTTCAAATTCGCATATTATGCGACCGATGTTCCAATATGCGTTTAATAATTCATTATTTATTTGCTGTGCGGCGCTGCAACGCGCAGAACTGAGTACGGTTTTAATTTCCCTGACAATTGGAGTAAGCGCTCCGCCTGAAATCAAATCGTTTTCTGCCATTTTATCACCAACCTAAAAGTGTATGCACACAGTATATCACAATAAATCATTTATTACAACATTGTATTTGGATAATTTGTGTTGACTTGGGGCGTAAACGGGCTTAAAATAAGGGTATCATATTCACGGAGAAGACAAAATGAGATTTTTGAATTATATTAGAATTTCGGAGCATCTTACGCCAAAAGGGGCGGACGAGGCGCTTTTGGCGGCGAAAAAGAGCGGAGCCGACGGGGTTTTGATGCTTTTTGAGGCGGGGGAAAATCCTTTTTCGGGGAAGACCCGCGAGAAGCTCCTTTCGGTTTTCAGAGCGGCGGTCAGGCACAAAATCAAGGTCTTTTTGGCGGACGATTCGTTTTCGTATTCGGGGACGGCGTTCGGGGAGCTTTCATCGGTAAAAGAGCTTAATTGCAGGTGTCTTTTTGAGTGCGGAGAGGAAGAAATTACAGAGGGCGATACAGTTCTTGAAAAAAAGAGCGGAAGAGCCGTTTGTGCGCGGTTTTTGGCGGAGAACAAGGGCTATCCTTACGGGGCTTATCCCGATTTACTGAACCCCTATGCGACAGAGCTTATAATCGAGAACGTTTACGATAAATTTGTGCGGGAATATAAAAAATTTGCGGGGTATGAATTTGCGGGATTTATATGTGTTGCGCCATCTTACACTGCGCCGTTTGAGGGACTTTTGCCGTATTCGGAGGGGATAAGCGAGGATAAAAATGAAAAAGAACGGTACATCGCGGCGTGTCGGAGTTTGCTTGAAAAAAATTTTGCGATGCCGATAAAGAAATTTTGCAGGGAAAACGCACTTGACATAATATTTACGCCGTGCGAAACGGGGCTGACGGAGGAATTTTGCAAAAGGGAGAGCGCGGTCGATTTGGATATGTGTCTGTTGGGCGAGGATAAAAAGACGATAGCGCTTTCGGCGCTCTTGGGAAAGGATTGTATTTTCGGCTTTGAGAAGTGGGATGATGAGGCGGAGTATCTTTCACGAATACGCAGATTTCTGCATGAAGCGCGGGGAATTGAAAGAATTGAATGCGACGGAGAAGAGATTGCGCTTTCGGGCGAGAGAGATGTTTCGATAATAAATAACTCGGATGAACGAAAAGAGGTCAGCATAACGGGCGGTGCGGCGCTGGCTGCAGCGGATCCCGAAAGAAATGAGCAGTACGAATTTGAGGATGATGTATATTGCGAATTTTCGCCGTATTCGTTTCTCTGTCTCAAAAAGAAGGCGGGGGGATTTTCAGAGCCGCTGCCCGTGAGAGTGGGCGGGGTGAGAACGAAGAGACGCGCGGAGAATGCGGTTGAAATTGCGCACGAGGGAGGACGCTTTGTGCTGCCCGACGAGCCGCTTAACGGTAAATACATTGAAATTTACGGCGAATTTTCACGCGCGGAGATACGCATAGGGTCAAGCGTGATTAAGCTTTTTTCCGCGCCGTTTACGGCGGAGCTGTTCGATTTTCAGCGCGGTGCGAGCGGGAAGGTTGAAACGGACGGGCAAATCGACAAAATAGAGATAGTGTAAAAAAGGGCTGTACCGATGCGGGTACAGCCTTATTTTAACAAGCCTTTTTCTTCTTTCAATTTTAGAATTTTCCGCACGCTTTCGTCAATGCGCTCTTCGGATATTTCGCCGTTTTGCACGGCGGAAACGACGGCGGCGTGGGCTTCGGTCAAATTTTGCGGCATGAGAAGCATATCGGCTCCGGCGTTTATCGCCATAACGGAGGCTTCGCCCGAGGTGTAGGTATCTGTTATCGCGCCCATATCGAGCGCGTCGGTTATGACCATGCCGTCAAATCCCAGCTCCGTTTTTAAAAGGTCGGTTATAATTTCACTCGAAAGGGAGCTCGGGAGGTTGTTTTCAACTACGTTGACGAGCGTTATGTGCGAGACCATGACAAAATCGCAGCCCTCGTCAATGCCCGCTTTGAAGGGCAAAAGCTCGGTTTCGCGAAGCTCTGTGAGAGTGCGCAGACTTTCGGAACGCCCGGTGTGCGAATTGACGGCCGCCGAGCCATGACCGGGGAAATGCTTTAGCGTGGCGGAAACACCGTATTTTTGTATGCCGCGAGTGACGGCGGCAACCATTTCGCCTACTCGCGCGGGGTCGCTTCCGAAGGAGCGGTCGCCTGTCTCGGTGTTGTTTTCGTTGACAAGAACATCGGCGACGGGCGCGAAATCGACGTTAAAGCCCAATTCATAAAGTCCCGAGCCGAGCGTTTCGCCTATCTCCTCCGCCTCTTCCGCCGTTTCAACCTGAGCCATGGGCTTGATTTTCTCAAAGCCTATTTTGTCGAGGCGCGAGACCGATCCGCCCTCCTGGTCGACGCCGATGAAAAGACCTATTTTTGAATAGGTTTGCGTGTTTTCAATCATTTCGACGGTTTGCTCCCGTGAAATGAGGTTTTTGGAGAAATATATAATTCCGCCGACGGGGCGTTCGGCAATTTTCTCTTTTGTCGTTTCGCCCGCCTGCGTTACGCATGAAACGTCGGTGACGGCTTCGGGTCTGACGAAAAACAATTGATATACCTTTTCTTCGAGCGTCATAGAGGAAAGCAGTGCGTCGATTTGCGAATATTCTTCCTCTTCCGTACCCGATTCGGTTGGCGGCTCGCTCGAAGCTTCATAGGGAAGTGCGGCGTTTTCGCAGGCTGTGAGACAGAAAAGCAAAGACAGACAGACGAGAAGAAAATTTATTTTATTCAAGATTAAAATCTCCAATCAATTTATACACCAGTAGTAGCCGTTGGATTGTTCAACGATTGTTTCGGCGCTCCAGCGGACGGTGCTGCGGTAGACGCTGGCAGGGTCGAGAACTTCGACATAGCCGTTCTCTGCGCCGATTATGACGATGATATGTCCGTTGTCGGTGAAGTCGCCCTGTTTCATGCTCGTCACCATCGCCTTGCAGCTTGACATGATGCTCTCCAGCGCGTCGGTATTTGCGGCGTATTTTTCGGTGACGCTCATGCCGACTTTTGCGGGATAGGTGCGGAAAAGCTCCCAGCTTGTGCCGACGGAAGGCGTGACCATGTTATTTTCTGTCGCCCATGAGGCTACGTCCTCCGGAGTTGTCAAAAGCTCATTTGCGGCGTAATTCAACGCCATTGCGAGCGCTGTCGGTCCGCAGCCGGAGGTTGTTATCGAACCCGATGAATAGGCAATGTCGTTATATTTCGGATCATTCTGCGAAAGATAGAAGCCGTGGCTTTTTCTTCGAGATAGTCGCTCGTCGTGCCGCAGAGCTTGAAATCGAGCGCGTTGAATTCGGTTTTGGGCAAGTCGCATTCGCTCAAAATGACGTTCACACTCTTTTGTATAAGAGCCGTTGTTTCGCCCGATATTGTGTAAAAAAGGCGCGAAATGACGTCTGTTATATCGTCGTCCGACGGGTTTTCCCCGTAGAGCGCTTCGATGTATGTTTCGGCGACGTATTCGTCATATTCGTCGGGCGAGATTTGACATTCGGTTTCATAGAGCGCGGCGGCGCATTCCGTGATGCGTGATTGAAGAGGCGATAATTCATCTTCAAAATCCTCGGTTGGGTTTTCATCGGAGTTATTTGCGCAGAGCACGACAATATATATCACAACGCATATTATTGCCAAAACGGAGGCGATAAACCGCTTGTCCTTAAAATTTGTTTTTTTAATCATTCGATTGCCTCTGAGTAATCTGTTGTATATTCGGTATAGCTTTCGGAAAGGGGCTCGGAGGGCTCGACATAAATTTCAACCGTTTCTTCCTCCGTCGTTTCTTCTTCGGTTACGATTTCTGTCGCCTCGGTCGGCTCGACCAAGTCGGTGACAAAATGGGCAAAACGCGAAAAATCGTCGGGCGCGAAAACCATATACGCAGCCGCTGCCGCAAGCGCAACAATAATAATGATAAGCGTTATCGCGCAGCCGTGCTTTTTGGGATGGGCCGCTTTTAAAAACGCTTCCTCACATTCGGGGAGAACGGGCGTTTTTTTACCGAGCCTTTTAACAAAACGGCGGAGCTGCCTTTCCGTATACGCTTCCTTGGGGTGGTTTTCGAGCCAATGCTTCATAATGGGCGGCACAACGGAAGCGAACACAAGGCGTGTTTCGCTCTCCTTTTCGGAATATTCGGATATTACGGCGTTCGTCTTTGAAACCGCTTCCTTAAAGCGGGAGCTACCGTCGATTTCGGAAATAAGCGAGCCTATCATGGCGAGCATTCTGTCAACTCTGTCACCCGCTCCAACCTCGGCGCTGTCGCCTATGCCTTTTTTGTTTATGTTTTCAACGGTAGGCGTCATGTCATGAACATATTGACGGATGCCGCCGTAGGTGTGCTCTTCCTTATAAAATTCAAATATTCTCGGCGCGAGAGCGGCGTATTGAGCCTTTGTTTTTTCAAGAAGGGAGGGAGCTGTGACGTCCTCCATTATCATAAGCGCCTCCATGATGAGGCTGTTTGAAAGCTGCGGTGCGTCCGCCGCCTCTTTTGCTTCGTCAAGCTTTGCGTCATCCTTTTCAAATTCGGTCATATTTTCACCTCAAAATATCTTTCTTTACCCGATTATACCCCGCTTTTGCGGTTTTGTCAACAATTTGGGTTTTACTTTGGGAAGTTACAAGATGTTCGGGATAAAGGAGCATATTTTTATAGCATTTTGGGCTTTACATTTCAAAATCGTCGTGGTATAGTAAATACAAAAGAAAAGAGTGATTAAATGAAAAACACAACACATACATTCGCCGAAATGAAGCAAAAGGGCGAAAAAATTTCAATGCTCACGGCTTATGATTATTCTATGGCGAAAATCGTTGACGAGGCGGGAATAAATGCGATTCTTGTCGGCGATTCTTTGGGCAACGTTATTTTGGGTTACGACGACGCAATTCAAGTTACAATGGAGGACATGATTCATCATGCCAAGGCAGTTTCCCGCGCGGTTAAAAATGCGCTGCTCGTTGTTGATATGCCGTTCATGTCTTATCAGTCGAGCGTTTACGACGCCGTTGTAAACGCCGGGAGATTGATGAAAGAAGGCTGTGCCAACGCGGTCAAGCTTGAGGGCGGCGTTGACGTCGAGGAGCATATAAAAGCAATCGTCAAGGCGTCCACCCCCGTCATGGGTCACATCGGTCTGACGCCGCAGTCGATAAATGTTTTCGGTGGCTTTAAGGTTCAGGGGAAAACGATTGAAACCGCGAAAAAGATAATCGACGATGCAAAGGCAGTTGAAGATGCGGGCGCGTTCGCCGTCGTTTTGGAGGGCATTCCCACGCCGATTGCGGCAATGGTTACAAAATCGCTCACAATTCCCACAATAGGCATAGGAGCCGGTGCGGAATGTGACGGACAGGTTCTCGTAAATCACGATATGCTCGGCGTATATTCCGATTTTAAACCAAAGTTTGTGAAAAAATATGCAAATGTGGGTGAAGTAATGCTTGACGCCTACAAAAAATACGACGAGGAAGTTAAAAACGGCGTATTCCCCAACGAAAGCTATTCATATAAAATGGACGAGAGTGTACTCAGAGAATTGGAGGGGATGATGTAAATGATAACGGCGACAACGGTTGACGAAGTGAGAAGCTTTGTTAAAAAGCAAAAAAGCGAGGGTAAAACGGTAGGACTTGTTCCGACGATGGGCTTTCTTCACGAGGGACACGCTTCTTTGGTGAAAAAAAGCGTTGAAATGTGCGACGTTACCGTCGTCAGCGTCTTTGTAAATCCCACGCAGTTTGCGCCCAATGAGGATTTTGACGCATATCCGCGCGATTTTAAACGCGACTGCGCGCTTTTGGAGAGCTGCGGCGCGGATTTGGTGTTCCACCCCGAGGCGAGCGAGATGTACGCCGAAGATTTTACAACAGGCGTAACGATGGACGTCTTGTCGAAAACGCTCTGCGGTAAAACACGCCCCATTCATTTTAACGGTGTTTGCACCGTTGTTTCAAAGCTCTTTAATATCGTCACTCCCGATAAAGCGTTTTTCGGACAAAAGGACGCGCAGCAGCTTGCGATAATAAAGCGCATGGTTCGCGACCTCAATTTTGACATTGAAATTGTCGGCTGCCCAATCGTGCGCGAGGAGGACGGGCTTGCGAAGAGCTCGCGCAATACTTATCTCAATGCCGATGAGCGCAAAGCCGCGCTTTGCCTTTCGCAAAGCGTTGCGATAGGCAAAAAAATGGCTGAGGAAGGCGTTTCCGACACCGAAACAATCCTTGCCGCAATGCGTGCGCATATCGAAAAGGAGCCTCTTGCCAAGATTGACTATGTCGAAGCCGTCGACGGCGTCACAATGCAGCCGACTGAAAAGGTTAAAGATGGCGTTCTTTTCGCGATGGCAGTATATATAGGAAAGACAAGACTTATAGATAATTTCATTGTGTGATACCTGAGGTGAAACTTATGACCGTTACAATGCTCAAAAGCAAAATACACCGCGCCACCGTCACCGAGGCGGAGCTCAACTATGTCGGCTCGGTTACGATAGACTGTGACCTTTTGGACGCCGCGGGCATTTTGGAATATGAAAAGGTACAGATTGTAAATATCAATAACGGCGCAAGGCTCGAAACGTATACAATCGCGGGCGAAAAAGGCAGCGGAGTTATCTGTCTTAACGGTGCCGCCGCGCGCTGTGCATCTAAGGGCGATAGAGTTATCATCATGGCTTACGCCGATATGCCTCAAGATGAGGCAAAGGAATTTAAGCCGAAGGTCATTTTTGTGGACAAGGATAATAAGATTACAAAGAAGACGCACTACGAAAAGTATGGGCAAATCTATGAGGAATAACGCAATTTGTCGAACTTAAATAAAAATATTGCTGTTTATAGTAAAAATTTTGTTTAAGCGGCGAGTTGACATAAGAGTAACGATGATATAAAATAATCCCATAAGCGGACAAAGATGTCAAAAGACATCTCTGTCCGTTATTTTATTTTCAGAAAGGGGATTATACTCATGAAGAAAATGAAGCTTGCGATGTGTGTCGCAGCAGCGGAGGTGATGAGTGTGCAGACTGTCGCGGGAGCCTACTACACGAAGGATCTCACATTTCCGCTGCAATCGTCGGATGACGAGGTTGTTATGGGGGAGTATTATGTAAAGTCAACCCTCGAAAACATTCGCTGGGGCTATTTACCCAACCGCGACGCGGAACCTATTTTGACCGTTCCCTCCGGCAGCACAGTCACGTTTGACACCGTTTCCCACGAAGGCATATTGGAAGATCAGGGACGCGACCCGGTTGCCTATTTCGGACAGTACGGTGTGAGCGAAGACATGGTGCTTGACGACGCCATTGCCATTGCCGCCTCCGATGACCCGCACGATTTTCTTGAAGACGGACCTCACGTTGTAACAGGACCCATCGCAATTGAGGGTGCGGAGCCCGGAGATGTTCTCAAGGTTGAGGTTCTCGAGCTTACTCCGCGCGTACCATATGGTGTAATTTCAAACAGACATTATAAAGGTACCCTTCCCGAATTTCCCGAAAAAGAGAGAACCGAGGACGCAAGTGTGGACAATCCCGAAGCATACGGTGACGTTTCGGTTTTTTGCCCGATACATGAAGAAGACGGAGTTTGGTACGGGGAAATTGAGGACGACGGCAAAACAATGAAATTCCCCATAAGTCCGTTTCTGGGAATAATGGGCGTTGCGCCCGACACGAGCGAAAAGGTGAGCTCCGTTCCGCCGATAAATGTGGGCGGAAATCTTGATATAAATGAATTGGGCGTAGGTTCAACGCTGTATCTTCCCGTTGAGGTCGAGGGCGCGCTCTTTTACGCGGGCGACCCGCACTTTGTTCAGGGTGACGGTGAGGTTGCGCTTACGGCGCTGGAGGGCTCTCTGCGAGGCACCGTGAGACTTACTCTTATTAAAGCCGGCGACGAAGCCGTGCCCAAGACAAACGAGAGCTTCAATCAGGCGTTTGCTGAAACCGAGCAATATTGGATTCCGATAGGACTTAACGCCGACCTTGATGAGGCGATGATACAGTCAGTCAGAGAATCGGTCAACTTCCTCTCCAATCAGTTCGGACTGGACCGTGCAAAGGTATACGCCTATCTCAGCGCGGGAGTTGATTATGAGGTTTCGCAGGTTGTCGATAAAACTAAGGGCATTCACGCTTTAATTCCAAAGGTTGATTTTGCCGATATTATAACTCTTTCTCTCGACGCAAACGGAAAATCGATTGACGTGGGCATTGCGAACAATCAGTTTTATGTTCCTCTGCGTGAAACAATGGAGGCTTTGGGATACAGTGTCGAATGGAATCAAGACGAGACTTTGATTACTATAAGTAATGATACCGATGAAATCAAAGCCGTGATAGGATCGAATGTCTACATATATAATGGCAAAACAATCGTCACAACAAGCTCGCCGTTTTTAACCGAGGATTGGACGACTATGCTGCCCGTGTCGGCGCTCGGCGAAATCGCCGGACTTTCCGTAAACTGGTCGACAGTAGGAACAAAAGTGACTGCCACAGTCGGATAAAAATAAAATCGGTAAAAAGGGACGCAAAACAAAGCGTCTCTTTTTATATCTGAAATTTTTTCAAAAAGGGTATTGACAAACGGGATCGGCAGTGGTAATATAGCGGAGCTGTCGAAGCGAGGGCAACTTTGTAGGATTACGGCACATGATTTTTTGTGAAGGTTTGGCGAGCTCGGGAGAGCGAAAAAACTTTTAAAAAAATCGAAAAAAGGTGTTGACAAATGCGGAACACCGTGGTAATATAAC
>JAJQCX010000162.1 GCA_021202495.1 Clostridia bacterium
TTCCTTCGAAATTTTCTTCGCTCAGCCTATTGACTTTTCACCATTGGACTTTCAGGATTCGGACGCGGTTCAACCCTCGGCTCAACATGCACAGGCTTGCTTCCGCGCACTGCCACAAATGTTCCGGACATACGGTCGTGAAGTGCCAAACCGTTTTCGTCGCAAAGTCCGATAATATATCCGATGCATAATATTGCGGAAACATAGTGCCCCAACGCTCTGCCGAGCGCTTTTCCGAATGAGATGCGGTCATTTGTATGTATGTCTACAACGACTATTCTCATCAGGCTCTTTCCGGGTGTTCCCATCATACTTCCACATTCAAACAGAGTGAAATAGAGAACAAACACAATAAATGTGATGACGGATAAAGTGTTGTAATACACAATGTTATACATGAAATTACGGTACTGCGGTGCAAAGATCAATGAAATTACCATTGAAATCAAACTGATAATCAGTGCGTCTATCAAATACGCGGCAAAACGTTTGCCTTTGGGTGCAGGCTGCATATAAATTTTCCTCCCTCGTTGTTTGAATTTTTTATTTTTAAAATTTAAATCTGAATCTCACGGAACCGATGGTGATTTCATCCCCCGTGCGCAGGCGATTGGGAGCATAAAGCCTCATTCCGCCAAGCAATGTTCCGCTGCGCGACTTGAGATCTTCTATGTAAACAACTCCGTTATTTACATAAATGCGCGAATGTTTCATCTCTATGTCGTCGCTGTCAATAATCATATCACAACTCTTTCCTCTGCCGATAGTAAGCTCATCTTCAAGGAAAAATTCGTTTCCGTTGGGCTCGCCTTTTGCCGAAATCATTTCAAGCTTCATCAAAATAGCTTCGCGCTTCGGCTCCTTGCTTTTTCTGCCCAACAAAATACAAAAAATAATTATCAGCGCAATAAGAATTATTGATATAATTATGAGTATTATAGGAAACGCGCTCATGCCCGAATCGGGCTTTTCCAACCCGATACTGTCAGCCACGGTCACCATTTCCTGCTCGTCAATTGCAACCGGAATCTCCGATTCGGGGGGATCTTCAATAACTTCAGCTTCCTGTTTGGAATTTTCGTCATTCCCTGCGGGCGAATCCTGAGTTTCCGCCGTTTCAGTTTTTTTATTGGATGTATTCGAGTTCGACCCCGAGGAAGAAGGTGTTTTTCCGCCGCTTGAACCGCTGCTTGAAGTGTCGCTGTTTGAGCTGCCGCCTGAACCGCCTGACGACCCTTCTGTACCGGTATTTGTATTATTTCCCGTCTCGGAAGTTTCCGATGATTGATTTGGAGTCTCCTGTGGAGGCGTAATTTCCTCCTGTTGATTTGACTCTGCGCCTGAATCGTTCGAATTGTCATCGTTGGCATCATCTTTGTCTTTGTCTGCGAACTTAAAATCCGCCGATACAGTCAAAGCGCCAAAGCTTCCGAAGTTTGCAGCTTCATATGTTGGAAGACTTGTGAAAACAAGCAGCAGCGCCAAAACAATTATTATTTTTTTCATAATGATTCCCCGCTTTAAAATTTGATTGCGATAAGTGTCAAGTTGTCGCTTGTCGAAGTCAATCGGGGCATTATGCGCATAAGCATCAGCTCTGTCCATTCCTGAGCTGTTGATGCCTTGAGACAATCGACCAAAATTTCCTCGTTAAAAAGCTTTCCCCAAATGCCATCCGTACAAAGCAGGAAAGCATCGCCCGGATTTATCGGCTCGCTGCTTTCGGAAATATCCGGAATACAGCGCGAGTCCTCGCCCACGCTTCTGAGCAGGCGGGATTGATCCTCATCGGTATAAAGCTCATCATAGGTTATTTCTCCCATTGTGTATTTCTTATACGCCACGGAATGATCCTGTGTCAAAGCCTTTATCATTCCGTTGGAGATGCGGTAAAGCCGCGCATCTCCAACATTTGCGTTTGCCCACCGACTTCCGGTCACAACAAGCGAAACAACAGTGCTTTTCATTCTGCCTCCCGACTCCGCCTGCTTTTGCATCACAACTTGATTTGCCTTTTCTATCGCATCGCGCAGCCAGTCCGAAGGAGATGTGTCCGCCATCTTTGCTTTCCATGCGGATTTCATTGTATCTATCACCGCCTGTGAAGCAACGTCTCCTCCGCCTAAACCGCCCAATCCGTCAGCCACGACAAACATGGCTCCGTTTTCATCGAAAACAAAATCGGCGCAGTCCTCATTGTGATCTCTTCCACCGCGGTTTGTGTACATATACACATCGGTCATAAAAGCTTCACTCCGTTTCCAGTCTTATGGTGTTTTCCGCTCCTCCGAGATAAAAGCTGTCGCCCGACTGCAGACGATACGGAACATTGGGGTTGAGCCTTGTTCCGTTTATAAGATACGTTCCGTAGCTGGAATTAAGGTCAGTCAAAACAAATACGCCGCTTTGAGCGTTAAACGCAAGCTGACAATGTTGCTTGCTGACACCCGGTGTTGAACGGTCAAATACCAAATTACACGACGATTCACGCCCGATAATTATAGGCATCGAGTCTATACGCACCCTTCTGCCTGCGTGCTGCGGCGACATCGATACCGCGTACCCATAGCGCTCATTTCTTTCGCTTTCTGCCGGAGGCTCTGATACCTGCGGCTTTGATTTTTTTCTCGTGAACACAACGATGAGAATAATTATCAGTGCTATGACAACAACCGCGCCCGCTATAATGGCAATAAACACCCAATCAATATCTTCATCTTCCGCCATCGAATAAGCAATGTTATTGGCGGAAAGAATGTCTATTACTTCCTCCGAACTCAGCGAGAAATATGCGCTCGCATCCTCTGTGGAGTATGTATTAACGCCCACAACATAGCCTTCCGGCGTAACAAGCGGTCCGCCGCTGCTTCCGCTGCTTATCGTTGCGCTGTGCTGAACCATTCTCGCACCCGAGCTTGCCTCTGTTGACAATCTGCTGAGCGTTCCCTTTGTTACCGTGAGATCAGATTCGCTGAACAGCGAGAAATTGCCGAGCACATCCGAAATTACCGGAAATCCGAGCGCATATACGTCGCTTCCCACCAAATCCTTGTTGGGAATCATCAATTTCAACGGTTTTCTTTCTTCTGTGGGCTCATTCAGTCTGAGAACCGCGATATCAAGCGTTCCGTTATATTTTCCCGCGACAAAATATGCCGGTTCGTAATTGTTTTGAGAGTATGCAACATAAATTACTCCGCCTGCTTCGAGTGCATTTCCAACCACATGATAATTTGTTATTAGATACTGCGGATTTTCGCCTGTCTTGCCGATGAAAAATCCGGTACCGCGTTCGCCGGTCATATCGCCGTTATCGTCATAATATCCTGTTTCTATGTAAACCACACTTTTGCTCACGTCATTGTTGTAAGTTGTTTCCGCCATTGCGGGAACAAATGCTGAAAACATAATTGCCGCCGCAAATATTAAGCTTATAATTCTCTTTCTCATAACCTTTTCCTCCTGAATGTTAATATGTGCATTGAATTACCAACGCTGTGAAATTGTCCTGGTGCTGCCTTTTTTTCATAATCACCTTTTGCCGTATCATATCGCATACCGCCGAAGGATTTGTCGCCTCCATACACTCCGAAAGTTCGTTCGTGTCCAACACGCCTCCCACGCCGTCGGAGCAAATGAGTATCGAATCTCCTGCCTCCAAGCGCATCGGTTGTTTAAGCATGTCTATATCCCCGAGAGCCTTGCTTCCGATAAATTCACTGAGCCGATGTCCGTCGGCGTCTGCATCAGCTTTTGCACGCGACAGTCCTCCTCTTCGGATTTCATCTCGGTAAAGCTTCATTTTGTAGTTTTGATCCCGGTTCAGTCTGTAAAGCTTCCCTCCGCGGCTCAAATAGAGGTAGCTGTCTCCCACACTGACAAAATTCAGCATTTCCCTGTAGATAATGCAGGCAATAAGCGTGGTACCGCTCTGTCCTCCGAAACGGGCATATACACTGCTGTTTGCCTTAACCGCGGAATCATGCAGCTGCGGTGCGAAAGGTCTGTTCCTGTCCATATATTCAAAATCCTTACACACCGATGCCGTCGTCATTTCGCTTGCGACCTTGCCGTCCTGCAATCCGCCCATTCCGTCTGCCACAATAGCGAGCAATCCTCTGTTCTTTATTTGCGTCACATCGTCGGCATTTACACAGGCATAGCTGTCCTCCTGCCTTGGGCGGGTTCCCTGCTGCTGCATTGCCGCTGCTCTGTAGCTCAATAAGCGTTCAATGCGAATCGGCTCCAAAGCTTCGGGCTTTGCGCTTTCAACGGGCTTTGATTCGGCATTTTGTTTATCTCTGCGCTCTTCCTGCTGCGGTTTGCTGAGCTTATCCATGTATCTTTTGAAAAAACCCGGTTTAGATGCCATCGGTTTCACCACCTTTACACATTACTTGAAACGAAAGTTTGCTGTTCACTTTCCGTATTACTCCTTGTTTTCCGACTCTACATCCTGCCATGAGAAGCGATCCGTGCAAAGAGGAACGAAAACCAGCTTTGTTTCGCCTATCTCAACTCTGTCATAAGCCTTTATTTCATGTGACTCATACAGCGGGTCGTCATTGAGATATATGTCGTTTTTCGTATCCCCGGGGATAAAATGATATTTATTGTGCTTGCGATCGTAAGCTATTTTTGCGCATGCTTCACGGGATATTGACATATCACCTTCTATCACAACATCGTTTTCTTTTCCCCTGCCTATTGTGTTTCGATACGTATAAATAGGATAATCTTTCCCTTTGTTTTTTCCGTTAATAGCCACCAACCAGCCTGCGACCGGCACCTTGGGAGGCGTAACATCATCTTCCTTTCCATCTTCTATGTCATTTATAATGTTTATCGGTCTGGTTCTTTCTTCATCCTCATCCACCTTCTTCTGATCATATCCGAACGGCGGCTTCGTCAAATTATCATCCGCGGTTGACCGCGGTCCTTGCGTAGCGCCTATAGGCGTTGTTACCCCAACGTCATCGTTAAGAGTTCCCGACCCGTATTCTTCCGGCCCGAGAGTCTCACCTCCCAAATCAACACTGTTTCCGCCTTTGCAATAAGGACAAGACGGATAAAGATCCGCGTCATAAATATGTCCGTATGCACATTCTACTTTTGCCACGATAAACCTCTCCTTTTTTATTGAAATTTTAATTGTGTTTGTTTTAATTGCCGGATTTCCGACAGTTTATTTTTTATTTTCTTCATCCTCAAGCTTCTTTGCGTAAAATACGGTTCCTACCAAAAGCACACCGATTATCGCAAGCATGCCTAACCATAAGCTGTATTCTATTGAACTTTTCAAGCAAAACACGATTGCAAACAGAACGATAAAAACGGAGCGCAGATATTTCATCGTTTTTATAATCTCACTCTTGCTGTGCGTTGAAGTGTTTACGTTCGTTTTCACTTCTTCCTGCGTATTCTTATTATCCTGCTTTACATTGTCATTTGCATCCGTATTGTTCGTATTTTTTCCAATCGGCGCCGCCTTTTCCTCTTTCGGCACATATCGTTTCAGATTTGCCGCCTTTTCCAACGCTGCTCGAAATTCACTCATGTTTTTATAGCGGTTTTCATAGTTAATCGACAAAGCCTTATGTATAACCTTTTCCACTTCGCTCGGTATCTGCGGGCACAATATGTGCATAGGAATAAGCTTGTCATGGTCGATTCTGTCCATTGCATCCGGAGGAATATATCCCGTCACCACTGCATAAAACGTTGCCGCGAGAGAATATATATCGGTATACGGACCCTGACGGCTCTTACTCATATATTGCTCCTTCGGTGCGTATCCGCGCTTCAGCAAAATATCAAGCGTCTGAGTTTTGTCTCCTATGCTGTAGCGTGCGGAGCCGAAATCCAACAGCTTCACTCCGCCGTTCCCCATAAGATAAATATTATCCGGCGTAACGTCGCGGTGTATAAGCCCTTTTTTGTGAACTTCAAGCAGTGCGTTTACAATCGGCATTATATATTCCAACGCTTCCTGCCATGGAATTTTACCTCCCGAGCTTTTGACATGGCTTTTCAGGTTTCTGCCCCCTATGTATTCCATAACGTAATAGGCGGTTGCATTTTCTCTGAAACATTCGTAGATTGTTACAATGTTCGGATGTGATGAAAACCTGGAAAGAATTTTTGCTTCTCCTATAAAGGCATCTATTCCGTCCTCGTAAATCTGCCTTTTTTGGCTGCCTGACACGCTCACATTCACCGTATGCGTTCTTTGACCCATAATGCTCTGCGGAAAATATTCCTTTACTGCCACCTTGCGGTTATGCCGATAGTCATACGCCACATATGTTATGCCGAATCCGCCTTGTCCCAACACTCTGCCGACAATATAATTTCCGCCCAAAATGCTTCCCATCGGCAATGCCGAATGAAAGCTGTTGTTCCACGACGGTTCAAATCCGCAATACGGACAAGTAACCGTATTACCGCCAAGCTGTTTAAAGCAGTTAAAACAGTATTTCCCCTGAATATCCATTCTGCTCCCTCCTTATTTTATCCTTTTCGGGCGCTATAGGCTTATTCTTCCGTTTCGTCGCCGACGGAAAGCTCACCGGCTTCTGCATCCGCTTCATCCGATTCATCTGTCTCATCTTCCGAAACTTCTTCATTTGAAAGGACAATTTCCACGCGGCGATTTTCACCGATTATTTCTTCGGAAATTTCAACCGCAATGCCATCGCTGTTCCAAACCGCAGCTCCATTATCGGACTTTTCAAACCCGTTAACATTAAGTGTTTCTTCATATTGGCTCAATTCCTCCGCATCGTATTGATAGAAGTAATGTTTTTTCCCGTCTTCGGAATAAGAAGATATACATTTTTCGCCCGTCACATAGCCGTAATTAGGTACGTTCGTTCCGATATATGTTTCAGCCTTTACGCACGGCGTAATCCTCACGCTGTCTTCGTCAATTACAATTTTAATGTATTTGTTGGTGCCGGATTCCGCCCAAATGCTGCCGTCCTCCTCATACACAATTCCCATGCTGTTGAATGCCCTTTTGATATACTTTGAAACAACATCTGCCTCGCATGTATAAATGAAATCAAAATTGTTGTATTGCCCGTTATATTGCATGTCCGCAGGTTTAATCCCCACCATGCTCTTAAATGTAGGAATATCCGTAAGGAAGTAGTATCCTCCGTCCTCATATTCGTATTGCTCTGGCGAAAGGGGGATATCTGCGATTGACGGCGTTATATAAATATATCCTTTTCCATCAGTCTCAGCTTCAATAAAGGAGTTGTCATGCGCAAAGCAAACGTATTCCGCTCCTGAATTATAACATGCAAATCCGTATTCTTTGAGCGTTTCAAAGTAATCGCCCGCCTCATCGCCGTCATATACATATTTGTACTTATGATTTCCGTCTTCATCCTCTTCCCATGACAAACATTCGCTCCCCGTGATATAGGTGTAAGACGGAATATCAGTCGCATTGACCTCCGTACCCGACAATCCGACTATGTAACACTCTTGATTTGAATACGGCGTCACATAAAGTTTGTCGTCGCCGATACTCGCCTGCAAAAGCAAATAATTGTTTTTTTGCGATTCATAGAGCGCCTTGTTATCATCAGCATTGCTGTCCGTAAAGTTAATACCGTTCTCCGTCAAAGCCCCCAAATAAATGTCGTTTAATTTGGAAATTGGATCCGGAAATGCGTATGTATATACCCCGTTCGCGGCGCCGATGTATCCTTCCTCATATCCCGCATCTTTCATAACGGATTCATATGCCGGAATATCAGTTCCCGCGTAGCAATAAGAATATGTTTTTATTACAACTGTTTTCGATTCCGCAGCCCACCAAACCTGACCTCCCAATGCTTCCGCGATGGCGCGGGGAGGCACTAACGTTCTTCCTGTATCATCAATGAACGCCGCCGCTCCTGCCTGCGTGTTGCTCTGACCGGTGAGAAGCTTTGCTACAAGCGTATCGTAACTGTTCTTCATTTCATCAGTATAAATGCAGCTGTAAACGTTGTTGGAGCCTATCATCATTCCTATTACGATGCCTTTTTCCTCACTGTATCCGAAAACCGTGCTGATACTTTCACCGTTTGTCGGATAATAACCCACTTCAAAGCCGAGCGCCTCAAATATCGCTCTGAACGGAACCATCGTCGTTCCCGCGCCGACTATCTGTGCCTTTCCGGCAGCCGGGTCAAGCGTCACGCCGTCAACAATAACCGTTATGTCGCCCTCATCCGCAAGACCTATTGCGGGAAGACTTCCCAGCATGAGTGCCATTGCGCATAAGAGACTGATAAATATCTTCATTTTTTTCATTTAGAATACATCCCTTTCTCTCTCAGATTGCGTATTTCCTATCTACTCCGCAAGCCATACGGTAATAACCAAGTCGTTGAATGATACACCCGTAGTAACAGCATCCTTATCATAATACTCAGTAAGACAAAACTCTATCACATAAGTGCCGTTAGTCATATCGGTGATAGTCTGGTTGAATGTTCCGTATTTATACTCACCCTCCCCTTGCTCCTGATGGATTATCTCATGGCCCATGTTTTCAAGATAACTGCAATATGTTTTAAAATCAAAATCGGTGTACGGATCATAGCTGTAAAAATAATTTCCGTTTTCGCTTATATCCACTGTCCAACATTCCACTCCGGTTACGGTGGTGTAAGTAAGCACGTCGGTTCCGAGGTAATATTCCGGATTATAATCAATCCAAATTGAAACATATTGACCGTTTCTTACTATGTGAATATATTGATTCCTCCACGATTCCATTATTGTGTGTTCGCCGATTCCATCCCACGATTCCGTCAGTGTGTATTCTTCGCTTATATCAAATCCAAATCCATACTCTTCAAATTCGTCCAAATACTCACGGTATTCATCATCGCTGCATTCATAGGTAAAAACAACAACGCCGTTATCCGATTCGATGTGTGAAGGCTCAATCCCGGTAATACAGCAAAATGTCGGTATATCCGTATTGTAATACTCTGAGCCGTCATCATAATAATACCCTATTTCAAGTTCCGTTCCGACATACGGAGTGATATAAATATATCCCGACGCAGCGTCTGCTTCCACATCAACAAAACAACCTTCATTTGTAAATGACCAGCTGTTGTCGCTTGATAAATAGCAATCAAGGAAGCTGTCTAACAACAATTCAATGTAATTATCCAATGACTCTTGTTCATATTTATATTGGTATATATGATTTCCGTCTTCGTTCGCTGTCCACGACAGGCACTCACTTCCCGTATAGTAGGTGTAATTGGGGATTCTCGTACTCTGCACGCTCGTTCCTGATAACCCTGATATATAATAAGGGAATAATTTGTTCGAGTACGGCGCGATATAAAAAACCTCTCCCTCGAACGGCACTCTTACCAATAAATAATTGTTTGACTGCGATTCGTACAACACCGTCCGCCTGTCATCTTCATCGGCATTGTAGGCTGCGGTGATAATTCCTGCATTGTTCAATGCCTCAATATAAATACTGTATTGTTCCGCAGCATTGCTTGAAGGATATGGGTAAACATAGAGCGGATTTCCGTAAGCATCGGTGCTGACCGAAATATACGTCTCACCGACAACATATTCATACCTCGGAATGTCCGTCCCGCTGTAATAATTTTTTGTTTCATACGTTATTATGACCGTCTCCAAGTCTGCCGCCCATAAAACCTCCGCACCGACTGCTTCCGAAACGGCTCTTGCCAGAATAAGCGTTCTCCCCGTTTCATCAATGAATACTTTTTCGCTCACCGCTGAATATGGACTTTTCCAAAGCACCATATTGTCATTTAAATATTCGGAGTAAGAGCACTTGTAAACAACATTTTCGCCTACCGACATTCCTATCAAAACATCCATCTCTGTGTTGTAGCCAATAACAGTAGCTACCATTCCTGTTTTCGGGAAGTAATCCACTTCAAATCCGAGTGCCTCAAAAATCGCCCTGAACGGCACCATCGTCGTTCCGTTGCCGACTATCTGCGACTTGCCCGCTGTAGGGTCAAGCGTCACGCCGTCAACAATAACCGTTATCTCGCTCTCCTGCGCCAAGCCTATCGAGGGAAGGCTCCCCGCCATGAGTGCAAAAGCGCATAAAAGGCTGATAAATACCTTTGCTTTTTTCATTTAAGTACGATCCTTTCTTTAGCCGTATCTGTGCCCGGCGATCATTTAAGAGATGTTTTCCGTCATCCACGGCGTAATTGCGATATAAAATGTTCCGTCTATTAACAACGACATAATACTTACAACACTGCTGCCGTTCGTCATATACATCACGGCATATTCTTCGGTGGTTTCCTCGTAAAATGACTCGTAGCCCGCATCCGAAAGATATGCGTCGTATGTCGTCATCTCAGACGTGAAGAGAGAGATGAAAGAATAATAGTAAATGTGATTGCCGTCTTCATCGGTATTCCAGAATAAACATTCCGCTCCCGTCACAGCAGTATAATTCGGCACGCCCGTATTTAAATAAGTTTCATACGCATCAAAAGCAACTACCGAAACAGAGCTGTCGTTCCTGAGAACCAAAACGTACTTGTTTGTCGGCGACTCCAACATTGTATAATCTCCGCTCACATCAACAAATCCCACAATTTCCAATTCTCTTATATATGCCCTGTATTCGCGCTCTGTGCAAACATAAGTAAACATCACTGCGCCGTAATCCGAGTCCTTAACACTTGATGCCTCAATGTCTGTAACGCTGGAGAACGTCGGAATATCCGTGTTATAATATGTATCACCGTCGCCATAATAATAACCTGTTTCAAAAGCCGAATTTTCTGCAAACGGTGTAACATAAACATATCCAAGTGCAGCGTCTGTTTCCACATCTATAAAATGTCCGTTGTTCGCGAAAGACCATCTGTTTTCGCTCGACCAATAACATTCATACCCCGATGTTTCTATAAGCCAGCAATAATGATCGATATTATCATACTCATAATAATCATAAT
>JAJQCX010000048.1 GCA_021202495.1 Clostridia bacterium
GTTTACAATTGTGTTCATTCAAATGAGAATGAGGCATTAAGGAGGAATTTTATATGAAAAAAAGTAGGATCATGGCGCTCCTCATTGCTGTGGTAATGGTCATGAGCTTCTTGCCGACGGTTTACGCGGCGACGGATTCGACCTATATGGTCGGCGACGACGGTACCGTTTATGTCAAGAGCAGCAATTTGATCTCCAATCCGAGCTTTGAAAGCGGTTCCCTGACGGGCAGCATTACCGAGCTTTCCGACACGTATGCGGTCACGAGCGAAGAAGCTTATGACGGAAGCTACAGTTTGAAGGCTCTCCAATCGACATCGACGAGCAACGGCACGGCGATTACAAAGACCATTACGGTCAGCGACGCTTCGCACGCTTACTATTTGTCGTTTTGGTACAAGAATGTTGACACCGCCAACGCACGCAGACCGAGAGTCACATTCTCATTTGCGGACGGCAGCGGCACGCTTCCGACCGATGAGGATTTCATCGACGAGACCGGCTCTTGGGTAAACGCGGGTACCGCGTCCAACGACATGGATATGGACTATTCGGACGGCGAATGGGTACAGTATTCTACTATAATAACGGGCAACGGCGACGCTACGGCGTGCGCACAGGTTAAGCTTCAGATTTACGGCTTGAAAGCTGATATGTCCTATGTGGATGATTTTGAGCTTTATGAGCTTACACCGTCTTCAAGCTACACGAGCGAATTTAAGGCGGCGGTTGCGGCTTGGGAAAGCATAACAATGCCGTCGGGTCCTCTTGCGGGCGCGGGCACGATTGATCTGCCGACCGATACCGGTTCATCGAATGTTTTGGTGAAGTGGGAGTCGACCGACAGCGACAGAATAAACCCCGAAACCGGTGTTTATACTTCGGGCACGGACGACGAGCTTGTCATTTTGACGGCTACGCTTTACGAAAAGAATTACGAAGATGAAATTTACATGGAATTTGAGTACCCTTACATTGTAAAGAGCATGTTTGAGGAGTATGCGGATTGGCTTACAGCGCAGATGGACACCATTTTCGGAACCTCGATAAGCAGCAGCGTTACGGGACTTCCGACGTCGTACTCGATTGACGGATATCCCGATGCGACGATTTCGTGGAGCAGCGACGATCCGGATGTGTTTGCTTCGGACGGTACATATACCGCGCCCGAGGTTACAAAATACATAAATATTATTGCGACAATTACCTGCGAGGGCAGCACATATGACGTTACAAAGCGCGTTAAGGCGCTGGGCGGCAATCTTGTTGCGGACGGGCTTGTAATGTATTACGACTTTGAGACGGCTGCGTCGAACAGCACCATCGCCGATCAGTCGGGCAACGGAAACGACGCTACGATTATGAGCGGACTTACGATAAGCGACGGGTATGCGAATTTCTCGGGTACGGATTCGACAATTGTGCTCCCCAAAAATTACGGCACATTGCTTACGGGCGACTACAGCGTTTCGATGTGGGTGTATGTGAGCGAGGATATTGCGACAAGCACATCGCTTTATCGTTTCTTCGATTTTGGCGGCAGCAGCGGCAGCAGCCAATTCTTGAGATATGTCCCCGCGACCGGACAGCTGACGTTTATGGACAGAGGCACGGCGGACAGCGCTTCTGACTGGGCTCTGAACACAACGCTCACCGGAATTGCGGGCTCATGGACGCTTGTGACGACGACATACAGCTATTCGTCGTCGGGTTCGACGGTAACGGTTTACGTAAACGGCGAGCAATACGCAAGCGCAACACATGCCGATCTTTCGCGTACTCTCAGCACTGTTGCGGGAACGAGTTCATCGACGGGCTATATCGGCAAGACGCAGTGGAACAACACAGATAACCCCGACTTTGTGGGTATGATGGATGACGTGCGCATTTACAACCGTGTTCTCACTTCGACTGAGATAGGAACGCTTTATGACGAGACAATTCCGATTGAGACGGCGGCTGTTACGATTAAATATGTTGACGTGGACGGAAACACGCTGCAGGACGATGTTATCGTATCGGCAGAGGTAAACGCGACATATGACGTTCCTTCGTCCTTGAAGACGCTTCCTTCGACATCGGATGATACTTATATCTATTCGTATTCTATTGTTGATTCGAAGAGCTATGATTCTGTTTATGTAACATCGAACGGCGACAACACCTGTACGCTTGTTTACAAGCTGGTTACGTCGCTTATAGATACAAGCAACCTTATCACTAACGGCGACTTCTCAACCGGCGACATGACGGGCTGGACAAACCGTTTGGGTACGGATGTTACGGGATATTCGATAGCGTATGACAGCAGCATCGGTTACAATGTTGTTACGATGGAGACGGGCGGTAAGACCGCTACGAACAGCATAGGTACGCATTGGGATGTAACGACGGGAAGAATATATAAGCTGTCGTTCATGGTTTATTCGGATGAAATTACTTCGGGCAACTACACATATAACAGAGTTTCGGACGCTTACAACACGACGAGCGACGGAAACTATGAAAACAGCGGCAACGACATTTTGACATGGGCTGCAAATATGACGATGGGTCAGTGGAATACGATGTCGGTAACGTTCACGGCGCAGACTGACATTGTATACTTCCAGAGCAGCTGGGTTGCGGAGCTTAAGCTTGCAAACTTTGTGCTCAAGGATGTTACAAACGGCGAGGATGACGACGACACCGACGACGAGGACGCAAATGAGGTTATCATTAAGTATGTCGATACGAACGGCAACACGATTGCGGACGATGTGACGGTTAAGGTTTCAAAGGGCGTCAACTCGTATACGGTTCCGGATTCATATAAGTCGCTTGCTACCGTGTTTGAAGATTATTACTACTGCATGTATGAATATGTTGAGGATGAAAGCACGGACACTGTTTTGGTTTCCTCACTTAAAGACAACATCTGCACGCTTGTGTTTGAAACGACGGAAGGCTACATCAGCGGTGAAAACCTTGTAAGCTACGGTTCATTCATAGATGAAGACGGAAACTTCACGATGGGCACATGGCAGAGCCCGCAGGGAGACGGCTATTTCGATAATATAAGCTCCAGCTATTTCTATGCGGTTGACAGCAGTGAAAGCGCAACGCTTTATGTAGCGGGTACAACCTACAGCGGTTCGGACGATTATTCGCTCGGTACACGTTGGAACGACGGTGAGAGCGGACTGTGCTCGCTTGCGAACTTCATTCCGGTAGAGGCGGGTAAGACGTATTATGTATCTTATGATTATAAGCATACGACCGCGGGAACGAGTGCAAGCTACATCAGAACGACCTTCCAGTCGTCCAATTCGAGCTTCACGCCTTCGGATTCGTCGAACAACAATACTCCTTCTTCGGTAACGACGAGTTGGCAGACAAATCAGTTCTTTATCACGGCTCCGTCGGACGGATATATTTACTTCCACTTCAGCTGGCTCGGAAGCGGCGGCAGCTCTGATACGACAAGCAACAGCGGCAGCGGTCCGTACTGGTATTTCGATAACTTCGTTGTATATGAGACGCTTGATTCGGCGCCGATAACGGCGAACACGATGACATATGCAGACGGCGTTTTGACGGTAACCGCGGCAAGCGATTTGACGGGTTATATTGTTACGGCGACGTATGAGGACGGCGTAATGACAAACGTAGTTATTTCGGATGTTGTTTCGGTTGCGGCTGAGGAAACAATTGACGTTGCGATTGAAGCGGAGGCGGGCGCAAAGTTGATGTTTATAGAAAGCTTGGCGACAATGAAACCTTTGGCAAAGGCAATAACGGTAGAATAGGTAAAGTAAGTTTAATGGCGGCAGCGCATGAGCTGCCGCCATTTTTACACAGAAGGGGTGTTTTATGAGGCGATATGAGTTGACGGTGCCGTGTCAGTTCGGCGAGGAATCGATTACGGCGCATCAGATACGTTCGCTCGGGTATGAGACGAGCGAGGTGGCGGACGGGAAGGTCACATTTGAAGGTGATGATGAGGCGATTGCACTCGCGAATGTGAATTTGAGATGCGGAGAGCGCGTTTTGATAAAGGTTAAGGAATTTGACGCAAGGAGCTTTGACGAGCTTTTTGAGGGCGTGAGGGCAATAGAATGGGAGGAGTATTTGCCCAAAAGTGCGGCGTTTCCGGTGAAGGGATATTCCTTAAAATCGCAGCTTCACAGTGTGCCGGATTGTCAAAGCATTATAAAAAAGGCCGTCGTGACGCGCATGAGCGCAAAATACGGATTGAACATATTTGAAGAAACGGGCGAGATGCACAGAATACACTTTTCGATATTAAAGGACATGGTGACGATATATATCGATACGACGGGCGCGCCGCTTTATAAGCGCGGCTACAGAGTAAAGGGCGTTGAAGCGCCGCTGAGAGAGACGCTTGCTTTTACGATGATAGATGTGAGCCGTTGGCGGGGTGACAGATATTTTCACGATCCATTCTGCGGAAGCGGGACAATCGCGATTGAGGCAGCGATGCTTGCGCTGAATATTGCGCCGGGGATAGGGCGCGAATTTGTGAGCGAGAGTTGGGCTTCGGTCGGGAAAAAGGTATTTGACGATGCGCGAGAAGAGGCGCGGGAGGGTGAGAACAAAGAACGCGAGGTTAAAATATTTGCGTCCGACATTGACCCCGACGCCGTTGTGTTGGCGAGGGCGAACGCGAAGAAGGCGGGCGTTGAAGGGGCGATAAAATTTTTCGTTGCCGACGTGAAAAAAATCACGCCTGCAAGAGAAAAGGGCGTGATTGCCTGTAACCCGCCATACGGAGAAAGGCTGATGGATGCGAAAAGCGTGGGGAGACTGTATACGGCGATGGGGAGAAAGTTTGCGGAATTTGACGAATGTTCAAAGCTTATCCTGACGTCACACGAGGAATTTGAAAAATTCTATGGGACGAAAGCCGATAAGAAGCGCAAGCTCTACAACGGAATGTTAAAATGCAATTTGTATACGTATTTTGCGGATAAAAAATAAAAGAGTGGGAGGGAATTTTGCAATGGAAAAACGGGCATATCTGCGCCGCATCAATGAGGTTATTGCGAAAGGCAAATTTAAGGACATCTGGGAGTCGCTCTCGCAGTATACCGTTCCTCAATGGTACAGGGATGCAAAATTCGGCATTTTTATTCATTGGGGAATATACAGCGTGCCGGCGTTTGGGAGCGAGTGGTATTCGCGGAACATGTATATACAGGGCTCAAGCGAATTTGAACATCACATTAAAACTTACGGCGCGCATAAGGATTTCGGCTACAAGGATTTTATTCCGCTCTTTAAGGCGGAAAAATTTGACCCGGAGAATTGGGCGGAGCTTTTTAAAAGCGCGGGCGCGGAATATGTTGTGCCGGTGGCGGAGCATCACGACGGATTTCAGATGTACAAGAGCGAAATTTCGCATTGGAACGCATTTGAAATGGGACCGTGCAGAGACATTTTGGGAGAGCTTACGGAGTGCGTGAACGGGCTTGGCATGATAAGCGGAGCGTCGTCGCACAGAATTGAGCATTGGTTTTTCATGGGGCACGGCAAGGATTTTGAAAGCGACATAACGGACGACGAAAAAGAGGGGGATTTTTATTATCCCGCAATGCCGGAGCCGAATCATCACGACCTTTTTTCAAAACCGTATCCGACAAAGGAGTTTTTGGAGGACTGGCTTGTACGCTGCTGCGAAATCGTTGATAATTACAACCCGAAGGTTTTTTACTTTGACTGGTGGATTCAGCATGAGGCGGCAAAGCCTTATTTAAAAAAATTTGCGGCGTATTATTACAACCGCGCAATTGAACGTGGGGAAGAGGTTGTTATAAATTACAAACACGACGCATTTTGCTTCGGAACGGCGGTGCCGGATATTGAGCGCGGGCAGTTTGCGGAGGCGAAGCCCTACATTTGGCAGACAGATACGTCGGTTGCGCGAAATTCGTGGTGCTATACGGAGGGAAACACCTATAAAAAGCCGTATGAAATTGTCCGCACATTAGTTGACGTTGTGAGCAAAAACGGGAGAATGCTGTTAAACATAGGTCCCAAGGCGGACGGCACGGCGCCCGATGAGGACAGGGAGATACTTCTTGCAATAGGCGGTTGGCTGAAGAAAAACGGCGAGGCAATCTACGGCGCAAAGGTGTGGCGGTATTCAGAGGAGGGACCGACAAAGACGGTTGAGGGACAGTTTAACGACGGGAGAGAGACAAAATATACGGAGCATGATTTTCGCTTTACGGTAAACGGGGGCAGCATTTATGTTTTTGCGATGAATTTCCCCGAAAGCGGAACAATTACGGTTAAGGCGTTAGCTGAAGCCGACGCGAGTGTGAAGCCGGTATTTAACGGCATTATTAAGGGAATTACTGTGCTTGGTTTTGACAGTGAGGTTACCTATACCCGCGACGCGGAAGGGCTGCGGATAAGTGCGGAAGGCGTGAAGAGCGAGTATCCTGTGGTGTTTAAAATTAAAATGGCGTAAAAGAAAAAAGCTGCTGCGTTAAGGGATGTTTTAATAAGCATCCGTTAGCGCGGCAGCTCTTGACATATGATGAAGAAATTTTTTTTAAGGAGCTTGATTTTCTTGGTTGTCTGCAGCGTTTGCGGCGCGCCATTTTGAGGGAGACATCCCATAGGTGCGGTGGAACGCTTTTGTAAAATCGAGCGGATCTTCATAGCCGACGGAGGTGGCAACCTCTTTGATGGAAAGGTCTGAATATTGCAAAAGGCTTTTTGCAATGTCCATGTGATATGTATAGATATATTTTTTAATGGGAACGCCCATATACAGGTTAAAAATGCGCGAAAGATAACTGCGGTCGATTTGAAGATACGCCGCAACGTCGGCGACGGTGGTCTTCTTTTCGCTGTGACAGCGAATGTACTCGGCAGCTCTTTCAATATATTTTTCATAAATACCGCTGCGCTTTTTTTCGGAGGTGATAAGCGCGTCGGCAAGGAACCACGCATAGCCGTTGAGCTTGCGGCAGTTCATGCGCCCCGCGTCGGTCATTTCCTTTAACACCTTTCCGAAGTGGTGTTCCGGAGTGTCCGGAAAAACAGGTGAGGAAGCGGACAGGGGCGTTAAGTCAAGAAACTTCTCAAAGTTACTCCCGTCAATTTCGACCCATCGATAAGTACACGGATTTTCAGCAGAGACAGTAAAGTTGCTCAAAAGGCCCGGAAAGATTACAAACATTTGACCGGGCAAAACCCGATACGTGCTGCCGTCAATTTCTGCGAGACATTCACCCTCGTAAATGTAGTGAATGAGATAGTGTTCATGGCAGAAAAAGCCCGAGTTAAAGCCCGAGGCACAACGGCGATAACCATAGTTGAATACCTTTAGGTCGTAGTCGGTGAAATCTTTGTTTTCATATGCATTGAAATCAGCCGGCATCATTAACCCTCCTTACAATCAATATCTATCTACTTATATGCTAACAATAAAAAATTTGATTGTCAATAGAAAAACGTGACTTTTTTGACTTATTTTAAGTTTTTTTGACAGAAAAGAGGGGGATTTGCCATGAAATGCGCGTGGGAAGATATGGGAGGAGTTGACATAAAAAATGCTGCGGGGCAATTGCGCTCCGCAGCATAATTTTAGTTTTGTGGTGTAAGATTATCGTTCCAGAAGAAAAGTTTTTGAGCAGAGGCTTGGGGGATGGTTAGACTTTGGATTGATGATGATTGGGAGGCGGAGGAGACAGAAAGAAGGGTGTTATCCTCATAGGAGGCGGCGTAGGCTTTAGAGGTGGGGGAAATGATGAAATAGGTTATACTGCCTGCGGTTTGGGCGGTGAGAACCGTATTTTTCTCGGGTGCGGAGATAGTGAAATCGGAGACGGCAAATTCACCGGCGTCGGCGCCGTCGCCGCCGCGGACAAGGAGGCGGGAGGCGGAGGACATTGAAAGCGCGCTTGTGCGGAAGGACGCTTTTTCGGCGAGAATTTGCCATGTGTCGTCAACATTCACAAGAACGCTGTAGGTATTTGAAGTGAAGTCGAAAAGGACGCGCATTTCATACGGAGTATTCGCGCTGTAGGCGAAGGACGAGGTTTTGTAAGACGCGCCGTCGATGTATTCCAAATAGCCGTTTGTGCCGAAGCGAATTGTTACGGCGGGGTTGCTCCATGCGGAGATTGTATTTGACGAATCCGTAAAGGCGACGACGCCGTCGATGTTTTCTTCAAATGCGGTCATGGTAAATTCGGCAATCTGCACGTCGGCGTCGTCCACATCATATGCGCGGGTGAGGAAGGAATCAGCCGAGATTATGCGCGTGTCGGTGGTGAAGGGGGATGCGGGCAGATTCCCCGAATTATATAAATTCGGGTTTTCGGGGACGGCGGAATAAGCATAGCGAACATAGGCGGGATTCGGCACTTCGGGGGAGGAGACGGTGATTGTGTTGTCGGGATTGATGACGGCTGTTGCCGCGACAAAATCGCCGTCTGCAGAGGCAACTTCAAACTCGGAAAGTGTTTCGGAGGTTGAGCCGTAGGGATTATTGATAATAAGTCCGTCGCCGATGGTGTCCGAGCGGAAGGAGACGATTATGCTGTCGCCGTCGATTGTCGCGCTTTCAAAGAGCGGACCTTCGGCGGTTAAATCTTTATTATAAACGTATTTTTCAGCCAAGAGAAACAGGCGGTGGGCGACAGTTTCCTTGCCTAAGGGGTGAATGTTGCCATAGGTGCCTTGGTCGGTGTCCAAAATTACCGCCATGCCGACGTTGTCAAGCTCAAGCGCGCTCTTTTGTGCCTCACGCTGGGGAGCGTAGTTTTGCCCGGAATAGCGCGCCAGCTGGACGAAAAGGAAGGGGAGCGAATCGTCGTTCCAAAGTGAGCGCCAGTCTTGAATGAGAGTGGGGAAGGCTTCGGCGTAGGAAACGGGGTTTGAAGCGTCGCTTTCGCCCTGATACCACAAGATTGCGCAAATGGGGTAGGAGGTTAAGGGCGCGATGTGGGAATTGAAAATATCGCCGTTGGTGGGGGTGTAGTTGAGAGTTTGATTGTCGGAGGATTGGCGCATCCAGCGGTTGATTGATGTGCCGTTCCACGCAGCGGAAATGAGACCGATGGGAACATCGGGCTCTTCATTGAGACGCTCTTCGGCGAAAAACATGCCTATGTAGGACAATGTTTTGTTGTTGTCCTCGGTTAAAGGCTGCCATGTGCCGTTTTTAAGCGGAACGTCAAAGGTGGGCGTGGATGAGGCGGTGGTGTTCATGGTGAAGTGCTTAATTCGATCGTCCGAGATGCGGGTCGGAAGGTTTGAGGTTGTGACGCCGCTTCCGAGCTGTTCACTCGTTTGATAATTATAATTCTGCGCCATGTTGGACTGACCTGCAAGAAGGAACACGTCGCCGACGTAGACGGAATATGAAACGGTTTGGTCGGCGGCGGAGACGGTCAGAGTGTAGGGCTCGAGCGAGGCGGGAAGAGGGGAGAGGGAAATTGTAAATTCCCCGTCTTCGGGCACGGCGGAGGCGGAAGAGGTGTAACCGTTGCCGGAAAGGTTGGCGGTGACTGTTTCGGCAGTCGAGCGACCGAAAACGATGTGGTCTTTACCGCGCTGGAGAACCATGTTGTCGGAATAGTAATTGGGAAGGGTGAAGGTTTGAAGCACGCCGTCCTCGGATGTAACCGAAAGAGACGAAACGCTGTAAAGCCCCGCCTTGTAGCTGCCGCCGCTGCGGACGGTGATTTTGCCCAAATCCGAAACGGTTGTGCGGAAGGCGTAGCTTTGCGCGACGGTGTAATGAGTGCCGTCGATTGTGACATAGGCGTTATAGATTTGGTTTGTTATGTCGGCGTCTATCTCGACGAGATAGGCGGTATTTACTTCATAATACGCCGTTTCGACCTGTGAGAAGGAGGAGGCGTCGTTGGAATCGAAATATCCGCCCTCGCGGATGCGGAAGCATATTGCGTAGTCGGTATAGGCTGCGGGCGTGATTGAGGAGCCTGTTATGCCGACGATGCCGTCAGAGGTCGTATTGACGGTTATGTAAAACGAAATATGCACAAGCGGGGAAGAAGGGGTGAAGGTGTGATACGTAAAATCCGCGGTTGAGACATATTCGTCCGCGGCAAATGTGGGCGGAGCGAAGGAGAATAGCAGGATAACTGCCAGAATAAGCGATAATTTTTTCATGAGAAAATCCCTCCGAATGAAATTTAAATTTATATGAGTTATTATAATATAACGCGGCGGGAAAGTAAAGATTTTATGAGAAAAAATGTGCGAGTGGTATGTCGGTGTTGTGGTGGGGCTTGCGGCAGGTTGGGGTTGACAGGGAGGGGAGATGCGGGGTAAAATGAAAAAAAGAGAGGCGGAGAAGAATGAGTTATTACGATAAAAATGCGCTGAAGCTGGCGCATGAATACATCAGGGCGAATGTGGGGAAGCGAGACGTTACGGTTGACGCGACGATGGGGAAGGGGCGCGACACGCTGCTTTTGGCGCAGCTTTCAAAAAAGGTGTACGCGTTTGACATACAGGAAAGGGCGCTTGAACTGACGCGGGAGAGGCTGGAGGAAAACGGGGTTAATAATGCGGAGCTTATTTTGGACAGCCATCACAACATGAAAAAATACGTTTCGGAGGCAAAGTGTGTTGTGTTCAATTTCGGATTTCTGCCGGGAGGGGATCACACGATTTTTTCCAAGCCCGAAACGAGCGTTGCGGCGGTAAAGGCGGCGCTTGACATTATTGTGCCGAACGGGTTTATTTCGATATGCAGCTATTACGGCGGGGACACGGGGTACGAGGAGATTGAGGCGCTGCTTGCGTTCCTCAAGACGGTTGACGCTAAGAAATACACGGTTATGCTGCAGTCCTTTTATAACAGAGCGAATTGCCCGCCGATATTTATTGTGTTTGAAAGAACCGGAGAGTAATAATAATTAAAAA
>JAJQCX010000167.1 GCA_021202495.1 Clostridia bacterium
TTTGCCCTCGTTTGCGAGATGTCGCAGTAATTTTATTATATATTTTTTACCCTCGGCGTCTATTCCCTTTGTCGGCTCGTCGAGGCAGAGCACATCCGGGTTTAAAAGCAGCAGCTTTGCCAGCGCGGCGCGCTGCGCTTCTCCCCCGCTCAAATCGTATGGATTTCTGTTCAATAAATGCGTAATTTTGAGAAAATCTGCAATTTCGTCAAAATCCTTTGACACAAGCGCCAAATCCTCGGATAAAATCTCCTTTGTGAAAACTGTTTTCACGTTTTGCGGCAGCAAAGCGCATTTTTTTGCGTTCAGCTTAATTTTGCCGTAATACGGCTTTTTTGTGCCGCCCATGAGCGACAAAAGTGTGCTTTTTCCGCTGCCGTTGCCGCCCAAAATGGTCAAAACCTCGGAAAAATGCGCCGTTATCGAAAAATCGTGAAGTACGTCGGGAGAATTTTTTTCATATCTAAAATATACGTTTTTAACAGTAAGCGCATCTTTCTTTTCGCCTTGTTTTTCACATTCGATTGATTGAATGCCGCACTTAAAATGCGCGGACAAAAAATCGCGGCATTCGCGCACGGTTGTCGGGCATTTGTCCTTAATTCCGAGAGAATAATATATTTTCATCGGCACAGGCAAAAATGAGGCGGCGCGCTTTAAAGAGGATTCGTTTTCGCAAATATCCTTGCATGAGCCGAGATTATACAGGCTGCCCTCTTCCATGATGCAAATTTTATCAGCATTGTTAAAAAGCTCCTCTGTGCGGTGCTCCGATATGATAACCGTCAGCGCGGTTTCGCGGTTGAGACGCTTTACAATATCTATAAATCTTCTTGCCGCAATCGGGTCAAGCTGGCTTGTCGGCTCGTCAAGCAAAAGTATGTCGGGAGATGCCGCCATAACAGACGCGAGATTTACAAGCTGCTTTTCACCGCCCGAAAGCTCGGCGGTTTTTTTCGTGTAAATAGATGTTAAATCGAAAAATTCGGCAATTTCGGCGGAGCGCGCTCTTATTTCATTTGAGGAAACGCCCATGTTTTCGAGCCAAAAGGCTATGTTGTGCCAAACGGTATCGGAAACAATTTGATTTTCGGCATCCTGCGTCACAATTCCCACTTTGCCGTTTATGCTTATATTTCCCGACTTTTCGCCGAACGGCGCAACCTCGGGCTTTAAAAGGCGCAAAAGCGTACTTTTGCCGGAGCCCGAAAGCCCGGAAATGAGCACAAAATCACCCTCCGAAACCGAAAGCGATATATCGCAAAGAGCGTTTTCTTTACTTCCTGAATATTTAAAGCTCAAATTTTCGATATTAAGTATTTCCATCTAAAACCCTCCTTTGCCTCGTTTATCGCGGGAAAGAGAAACAATATCGCACACGTGATGTAAAGTAATATCGCTTTAATGTTAAACTCCGCCGCGACAATTTTCGGATAATACAAAAATGTGCCCGAAGGCAGTAAAATGCACGCCATAACGTCGCAAAATATGAAAAGAAGAGTTAGACTCAAATCAAGGCTCGAAAAGCGAAAAAGCGTATATGACGTTCTTTTGCCCTTGCCGAAGCCGCGCGAACGCATTGTGTCGGCTGTTTCAATCGCGTTTTCCATCGAAAGCGAGAGAAGCGCGGAAAATACGTTTTTAATCATGCGAAGCTTGCCTGAAAGCGTGCTTGTGTCAAATACGCCCATTGAAAGCTGCGCGTCGTATATGCTTTTTGCATGAGATTTAAAAAGCGGAATAAACCGCAGCGCCATTGTCAGCGCAACGCTCAGCTTCGGCGAGAGCGCGCCGACAGCCCATGTGAGCTTGTCCGTTCCGAACACAAGCGAAAAAAGCTTGCACCAATAGAGTGTCGCTATGATAAGCATTGCCGAAACAACACCGAAAAGCGTAGCTTCAAGCGTCACACGCTGATTGCGGAAAAAGAAAAGTATTGTTTCGCCGTTGTGCGAAAAGATGGGATTTAACAGTGCTACGATTATAAAAAGAGGCAGATAATATTTTAAATCGCATTTTTTCTTTATTATTTTCACTCCACACACCCCGCCGCAAAGCGCAAGTGAGAGCACAATCGGGTTGCGCGTCATAACCGTGATAACAATAACCGACGCAAAATAAACAAGCAGCGTCAGCGGGTGCAAATCGCAAAGTCTCATTCAATCCCGCCTCCTATGTCGCGTCCCAAGTCGCAGGTATAGAGCCATTTTATTTTATCGCCGTTTTCGAGAATATAGCTCTCGCAGCCAACCTGCGCAAAATCGCCGTTTACCGAATACATCCATCCGCTCAGCTCTCCGCAGGAAAATTCGTATAAATAATTTATTCCTTCAACGTAAATGCTGCCGGGCGATTCGCTGTATTCCATTTGTATTTTATTTTCCCTCGTCACCCTTTCGAGCACGTCAAACACACTGTCGCCGTCTTCGATATAGACAATCGTTTTGGGCAAAATTATTCCGTCGGAGGGCACATATTTTTCATCCCTTAATGCCTCGTCGAGTGAGGGAAAATTCTCGAGTATCGTCGCGGCATTTATTTCAATCGTGACAAAATCGCCCTCTGTCGGAGAAGCTTCGTTATAATAATTCTCCGCCGAACGCAGATTGAATACACAAAAAACAGCGAGAATCAGCACAACTATTATTATCGGTAAAACAATTCGTTTATTTTTGAGCATAGCGTCTCCTTATTAAAACAATTGCCGCAGCCAAAACGCAGAGCACAACAAAAATGGTGACAATAAGAACCGCAAAATCGTTGGAGGATTGTGCATCCTCTCCCCCATTCGCTTCACTTTCGGCTTCGGTTTCGCTCTCCGTTTCCTCTTCGCTTGCAATTTCAATCTCAATTTCGGTTTCCGTTTCTGTCGAAGTGATTTCCGCCTCCGTCACTTCTTCGGAAATTACAATTTCAACATTTTCTTCTTTTACCGCCGCGGCTTCAAATTTATATATCGCCGCGCGTTTTTTATAGGCACATTCCGCAATCAGTGATTGATACGTTGCCATTTTGTCGGCGCTGCCGCCCTTTACGTGGCAATACGCCCCGTCAATTTTATATTCCGACAATGCGTCGCATACTCCTATTCCGTTTTTAACAAAACGATCGTCGCTGTTTGCGTCAATGCCGAGCGCCGAGAGCGCAATTATAACCTGCGCCGTGCTTTCGGCGTTGGCTGTGCCGTTGCTTTCAAAATCGCCTGTTTCGGTTTGCATAAGAGAAAGCGCGGAAACCGCTTTTTCAATTGCCTCCCCCACCTCGGCGCGATCGGAAAATTCCGAGAGAGCATATACCGCCATTGCTGTGACGTCTGCATCCGACACATTACCCGAAAGAGAAAAGCCGCCGTCCTCGTTTTGCGCGGACAATATTTCAGCAATTATGGAATCATATGTATTTATCGCATCGTTGGGCTCCGCAAAATTTTGCGCCTTTGCGCAGATGAGCGCCCAAATGTAAGCGTTAAGCCCTTGCCGTCCCAAGCCCTCGCGGTAAAAAACGCCGTCATTTATAAGATTTATCCCGCCAAAACTTTCCGCGTTTCCTCCGAGCGCGGCAACGGTTAATGCTATTCTGTGCCATTCGGTCGATTTGTTGCGCCCGAGGCTACCGTCCTCGGCGTATTTTGCCGTCACATATTCCGAAAGGCGCGACAAATAAGCCTCTTTATCAAAATCCTCGCCGCAAAGCGAAAGCGCAATCGCGCTCCAATCGCATTCGCTTGAGCTGACGGAGGAAAAGAGATTTTCCTTTAAATAAGCACCCGCCGCGCTTTGTGAAAACGCGGCGGCGCTTTGGAATATTAAAATAATTGAAATTAAAACGGTAACAATCTTTTTCATGATTAATTCACCGGTATTGCGCTGAAATTATCAATTTCATCTTGCGTTGCGGAAAAATCGGAAAGAAGTTCTACATATTCACCGCACGCGTCAGCGCCGTAGAGCGCGACAATACGCGTCGCGTTTTCGCGGTCGGCAATCTGTAAATCGCCGTAAGTAAAACCCCAATCCTCGTGATATGCCAAATCCGCACCATAGCAAAGTGAAAATTGAAGTCTAATCACGTCGCCCGCTTCGGGGTAATAATCGCACAGCGCCACAGACGGCGTTTCGCCGTTGACGGAATACATCCATCCCGAGGCTGCGCTCAAATCAAATTCGCCCAAATAATCCGCATCGGCAGCCGAATTTGTGACCTTTATATTATTGTCGGTCAAAAACGTATTGAGAGCTTCCGGAACGGAAGCGGAGGCTGCATCGACACCGCCCACCGCGCTGAGGTAATATTGACTTTGGGGCGTTCCCGAATCTTGCGGAGTATATCCATATTCCGAAAGAAGCTCCACGAAAATCTCGGCACAGTTTTTGCCCTCTTCAAAATCAAGCTTCACCGGCACAACGAGATACCCCAGCGACGCCGTTATGGCTTCAACCGAGCAGATTACATAATCGCCGTCTTCGGCATAATAATCATCGTAATCAACGTCAACAATGTACTCGGTTTCGCTTTCCTCTGTTGATTTTTCGACAGGCTCGGTATTATTTCCCGTTCCCATCGGGCTCAGTGAAAGAAAGAGCGCCATGAAAAACGAAAAAAGCTTACCAATATCAATCATCTGCACATAATCGCCTCCGTTAATTTATCGGGCAAAGCGTTTCCTTCTCAAATACAAACACTTTTATGTTCTCGCCGTCGAGCTCGGATATGTCAATAACAAATTCCTGTGCCTCCGCGGTTAATTCAGCTTCTGCAAGTACGGCATTTGTCATTATATTATCATCATAAGATGCGGCTATTATATTTACAGTAATATTTTCATTGGACGCCGCAGTTACTGTAACCTTTTTATTTTCCGCGTCAATTTCCGTTGTCACAGGAACCACTGTTATCTCAAGCCACGGCGCAATAATTGGCGTGTCGCCGTCCTTTTCTTTGGCTGAAATGACATATGTTCCGCAAGTGCCAAAGGAAAGAGTGCAGTCTCCGTTTTCATCCGTTTCTCCGATAATATCCGAAAACGCACCCGTCTCTGCGTCTACAAGGTAAATGTCAGCTTCAAGCGGATATGTTAATGAAGCGATTGTTTCATCATCATAATATCCGTACCACATCGCTGCATATCCCGAAAGATTAAGCGTAATTTCCTCATTTTGCACTGCGGTAACAGTATCTTGATCAAATAATGCCATCATATCATAATACCAAGATGAATCGCGGTAATAGAAAATTTCAACACTGTCGCCGTCCTGCACAAGAGTTTGATCCGCGGTATAACCGCTGTAACCATATTCTGTATACACATCATCATGCGGGAATTTGCCGTTCACGGTATAGCCGATAGAGCTGTTACTGCTTCCTAAGAACAAGCTTATCCAACCATAGGAGCAAACAAAATAATCGTTTGCGGTTTCGGGTGTGAAATCATCTCCGAACATTATTTCATGAATTCTTACCATAGCGTCAAGCATTGAAACATCGCTGTCGGTCACAGGTGAGCTATTCTCGTAGCCGTATTTTGCCGCAAGCCCGACCGGAACTTCTATTTCCGTTTTAGGCAGGATAAATCCGTCCTCCGCAATGCTCACAGTGACAGTTACGCTTTTCTGCTCGATCGCGAAAACGCATCCTGTGTCGTTTTTGTAATACAATACGCCGTTATCGTCCGCAACGGGGGTTGAAATGCAATATTGCTCGTAACCCGCAGCGTCGTACAAATCGCAGATTGTGCAATCCTCCGCGCGTTCCGCATCGGCGGCAAGCTTAATCAATTTAATTCCGCCGGGCTTTGCGTTATATGTCGCATAGAGATAAATTTCTCCTGTAGCTTCCTCATAAGCGTTTGACAAAAGCACGCTGCACTGCGGATAGGCGGGCATTTCAATGCTAAGCAAAATCTCAAGAGTTTCGCTGTCAATAACCTTTATCGTTTTGTCACTCGCTCCAATATAAATTCTGCCCTTATATATCGTCGGCGTTGAGGTCGAAGCCGAGCCTATGGAAACGGCTTTTAAATCCGAAAGAACGCCGTCCGAAAGAGCAGCCGAGCAGATGTAGCCGCCCTTTGTTGTGAAATACACTCTCCCCTCGTCATAAACAACCGAGGATCGAACGTCGTCAAGCCCTTCAAGCTCAATGTCTGAAATTATTTCTCCTGTCAGCTTGTCCAGAGAATAAAGATGTGCGGAAGTGTCCGTATTGCCCGAGGCTGAACCGTTGTCCGTTCCGAAAATAACGGCGTTTTCGGCGCAGTACGCACCCGCCCAGTAGAGCCCGCCGGGGATTGCCATGCTCCATTTAAGTTCGCCCGTCTCCGCATCCAAGCACACAAAATCGGCGTCAGCCGTTTCGGAAACCCAAAATCCGGTGAAAAGCAGCCCGTCCGAATATGTAACGGTTGTCATTGCCTTTTGCGTGGCGGTTGTTTCAAGCGTGTCTTGATAAACCCACTTTGATTGGAGCGTGTCGGCGTCAAACGCCTCAACCGTTCCGTCGCCCAGAGGCGCAAAAATCATGTTCAATTCCTCAACATATGTCGGCGGCGTGTAGCCGTATGACTGCGCTTGACTCATTTGTCCCGTCAAAAGCGTCTCGCCTGTTTCAGAGTTAAGGCACATTATTTCATCGCCCGCCATAACAATAATGTTGCCATTTACAACAATCGGCGCTCCGGCAGCCTTTGTATAACCGCTCCCAATCTGTGCCGCCCATTTTAAGCTTCCGACTGACGGAGTTTCCGCTGCGGTTTCCGCCGCATAGACCATCGGCACCGCGCTCAAAAGCAGCGCTAACGCCAGCAGCAAAGCAAGCAAGTTCTTTTTTGTCCTCATTTGAAAGACCTCCCATTAAAATTTTCTCCCCCACAAAGAGGGAGAAAAAGACGTACTCAAACAAGGACAATAAAATGCCCTCTTTCAAAAACGCGCTCTCCAAGTCCCTGTGGAGTATCAGCACAAAGAAGTGGCAGGTCTTCCGACTTTGACATCATCGCTCTTCCCCGCCTTCCCGGTTTCCCAGTGACATTTATGGGGATTTGCTCCGTCATCACGGCAGCAGGACTGTCCATGATTTTCACATGGTTCCCTATTATGCGTACCTGAAAATACGCCACCTACTTCTTTATTATTGATTTGTGTTTATAATGTTATCACATAAATTCAGCGTTGTCAAATATATTATGCGTTATTTTGACTTAAATAATAATTTATCTCTCCGCCGATAAGCAGAATGATTATACAGCAATATATCCAAAGCATCAGCACAATGAGCGCCGTCAAGCTGCCGTAAATATAAGACCGCTTTGAAAAATTATCGATATATATTGAAAAAATGAGCGAGAAAATTATCCATCCGCTGGCGGCAAAGAGAGCGCCGGGGATTTGCTTTCCGAACTTAACACGGTGCGCGGGCACAAATTTGTACAACACCGCAAAAAAGAAGGTTAGCACAACTATCGCGACAACGGAACGCGCGGAAAGAATGGAATTGAGCATTTCGGCAAGCGGCGGAAAGAACGCCGTGAGATACCCCGCAATAACGTTGCCGAAAACCATGATGAGAAGCGAGAAAATAATAACCGCGAAAAAGACGACCGTGTATAAAAGCGCAAAAAGGTTAGAGGCGATAAATCCGCGCTTTTCCTTAACGTGATACACGCTTCCCAAGCCGCTGCTCAGCGCGGCAAAGCTGCGCGAGGCCGACCACAGCAGCGCAATTGTCGAAAACGAAACCGAATACGACGCCGTGTTTGAAAAAACCTCGTCTATCACAAACGCAAAAAACGAATACACCGACTCCGGCACAAAATCCTCAAGAAAGAGCAGCATACTTTCTTCGTCTATCGTTATGAAATTGCCCGCAAGTATCAAAAAAAGCATGATAAACGGAATTGCGGAAATAATTATATAATATACCGACTGCGCGCTGTAAAGCGTTATTTGGTCATTTGACACCGTTTCGCCGATAAGCTTCAACGCGTTTAAAAGCTTTTTTATTTTCCTCACCTCTACTGCACCGCATAGAAATACCAATCGCCGGAGTATTCCTCAAAATCGCGCCCGGAAGCTTCGCCTTCCGGCGAATATGCAATGCCGAATTCCTTATTGTCATCATTACGGCCGATGGCAAAATATACATTGCCGTCAGTCGGATTGTATTTCACCATAAACGACGAGCAAAGCTCCGACATCTCGATAAGGAGCGAAAGCGCGTCATCCGAAAGTGAAACGGATTCGCCCATTCGGTAGTCACGCACCTCAAGCACACCGCTCCCAACCTTTCTGACATAAAGTCCATATGGGCAAGCCTCCAAAATATAATCCTTAAGAAGCTCAAACGTATCCTCATTTTCGTTCATAATTGCACCAAGCGACGCGTATGTGATTTCACCTTCGAAGGAGGCAGATGCAACGGATGCTTCGGAAAGGTCGGTAAAAACAACATTTTCCTCGCTTTCCCCAATGTCGTTTTGCGGAATGGAAATTTCATCATCCTTGTCGGAATAAATCCAAATAAGCGTTTTGCCGATAAGCGCCGCCGACTCCGCGACAGTGATGTTCGACAAAGGATTGAGGTAGCCGCCGTAGCCTGATATAATGCCTGTCGCGACCATTGTTTTAACGGCGTCCTCCGCCCAAAATGAGATTAAATCGTTGTCTTCAAAATCAAGCTCGTCTATACTCTCGTCCGCGTCACAAATTCGCGAAAGAATGATTATCGCTTCCTCGCGTGTGATGGCGTCGTCGGCGTGTATTTCTGAATTTTCATCACCTGTCATGTAGCCTATCTTCGACGCCGTAACCACATCGGCGTAGTAAGCACTGTCAGAATCGATGTCCTTAAAGCTGACACGACCCGTTGCGGCATAGCCGAACACCCTGTTTATCATGGCGGCAAAATCCCCTCGCGTAATGACGTCGTCTGCGTCAAGCGGCTCGCCGTCCGCGCTTTCGCCGAACAGATTTATCGCGTCGCAAAAGCTCTTTCCCCAATATGTATCGCTGTAGCCGGATATAAATTTGCCGCCGCCTTTGAGTGAACACGTTATTTTATCGCTTTCGGCGAGAATTTCACCGTCGGAATCGCACACATAAACCGTCAGGAAAAGCGACTCCGTTTGCTTTAAATCCGACGCGTCGACCTCAATTGAAAATTCGTACATATGCTTATATTCCCTGTTTAAATCATCGGTGCGAATAAGATACGGCGAAACCTTTGTCTCATAAACGGTATTGTTGACTTCATCTCTGAACACTGCTTTTATATATGACGCACTGTCGGAAAATGTATACACTCCGTCGACATAGTTGGATGATGGTTCCACGGGAGAATAAACGCCGTATAAAACAACGTCGTCCCGTTCCGTAAATACGAGCCCGTCCGAAAGGTCAAAATCGGCATAATTGCTTTCATCGTCATGTGCAATTTCCACACGGAGAATTTTTACAAAAGAATTGTCCTTTGTTGTTTCGATTGTGCCCGATTTTTTGAGAGTGTATGAGGCAAAATTAAATTCAACCTCGCTTTCGCCGATGTCATAATATGAATATATTATCTTCGGCTCGTTTTCCGATTTCAAAAGACTGCCCCACTGAAAATTAAATCGGCTGTTTGAAGAATCGAGAGCGTGCAAAAAAAGATTTGCAGCCTCGGAATTCTCCATTTCATGCTCGATATTTAATCTGAATCGGCTTGCTATCGTATATGTAAACCCTGTTCTTGTTCCCAAAAATGAATCGGGGTTCCAATAGCCGGGGATATATTTCATGACCGTATATGCGTTTTCCGCAACATATTCTGTTATTTTTTCGTCGTCCGCAAAATCATTGTCATCAAAAATAAATCGAGTTTCATCCGTTCCGAACGTCAATTCCTTTTCCGCCGTGCCGACCTCTTCGCCGTCGGAATTTAAAATTGTAATCTTAAGAGTATACTCTCCCTCGGGAATATCCTCATAAATCTGTTCTTTTTCATCTACATAGCTGATGTCAAAGTATTTTGTGGCTCCTCCGTAAATAACGGCGGCAAAATATTTCTCGCGCACAACTATTTTGTTGCATGTATACCGAATGCTTGCGTTGCCTATTCCGTCATATATCAAATCCGGCGGCGCATAGTTGAGGATATTCGAGCCCTTTGAATCGCCCAAGGCATAGCCCTCCAAATAATAGGTTTGCACCTCATCATTCGGCGTAACGCCCGTTTCACCCACATCGCTTTGCAACGAGCGAACGACACCGCCTTTTTCGTCAATTAACTCAATCAAAAAATCAAGAGGCTCGTTTGCCGCAGAGTTGTCACGCGTAATTTTCCCTATTACATAAAAATCCCTTCCGGGAGCCATTTGGCTTTCCTCCGCAGCCGGAGAAACAATCTCTATCTCAACGGCAGATGCCGCAGAAGTCAATAAAAGAAAAGTAAAAACGCTTATAAAAGCAATAAAAATTTTCCGCATAGTTTTTCCTTTCCACCCAATCAAAGCCCGCCGCCCGAATTTTCGCGTTTTCGGGCGGCAGCCTCGTTTGGGAATACAGGGATTTTATTTACAACAGTTACTCTCCGAAAAAAGCGCCGAGAAAACGCTCCGCGTTGTCTCGGCGGAGGGGGTGCGGGGGGATGCCCCCGTGTAAAATCGTCAAAAACCAAAGACGCTTTGGTTTTTGACACCTCTATCGGGGTAGCCCGCGCTGTGCGCGGGCGTAAGCGTAAGCGCCCGATGTGAAAAGAGGTTTACGGGGAAAAGCGGAGCTTGTCCCCGTGTTCAGCCGC
>JAJQCX010000004.1 GCA_021202495.1 Clostridia bacterium
ATTATTTGAATTATATTGCCGTTTTGGAGTTTACACAAAATGCGGGACATACCCCAAAATTGCGGGACATACCCGCGGATTTGTACCAAATCCACGGTTGCCACAGCGCCGCAGCGCTGTGCATCTCATAGAAAATTTTATATTATTTCATTGTCCTCTTGACGGGATGCAGTTCAAATCCTACAAGGGTTATTTTAATCTATTATAAAATCACGCTACATTTACCCTCATCATCGAAGTTGCCCCATTTACATACACGCACTTCCCGCCTAATGCAGACAATGCATTAGGCGGGAAGTGCTCATATTTTATGCATTGCGGTTCTTAAAACGGCAGGGTACGGACCTTTCGTGCATAGCAGAATTGACAGAGGGGTTGGAAGGATGTAATGTGGACATAATCCCTGTCGTGTTTTTCCCATCTTTTTGCAGATAAAACATTTCTATATCCTCGGCAGTTTTATGCAAGGATTTGGTGTCGGAATAGATCTGCACAGCAGTAGCCGTGAGTAATTCCAGACTTTCCTCCCCTTTTGAGTATAATTTAGTTTCTTCTTTTGGGGACATTTTCTGCCCATCGCATTTTCTACTTATTTCAATCTATAGGGAGTCATCAAAAGAAAAGCCGTATGTTTATCTCTTTTTTATAATTTGCATTCAGCTTTCCCTAATTTTCCTGCTCCGTAGCAAAGGTCTTCGCCAGATTCCTCGCTTATCCACATCTAGCTATTTTGCAATGCTCACATAGTATCCGATGAACTACAGTAGAACCACACAAGACCCCCAACAAAATACTCGTCATTCATCAGCATGTAACCTTTAAATTCAGCCATATCTTTTATCTCATAGTTTCCATAACTGGTCAGCACCATCAAATATGCTTCCCAACTCTTGACCTCAACTATGTTGCTCACGATTTTCGCATACAAGGTCGATTGTGCTTAATAGCGTCTCACCCTCAATAAGGTTTATTGTTCTGTGTTTCAGTTCTATGGTAGCGTAAGCTTTGGAATGACTACAGATGATTTCCTTGAGTTTCAGACTAGCCTCAAGACTTACTGCATAATCAATGCCACGTCCGATGAAGAGGATGTTCTTGTTGTTCGCCTGCTTTGTGACAAACCACTGTAGCCTCTCTTCATCCTTTATAATTTTCCGTATCTGTGTGGGTCTGCTTCCAGATATGATATGTACTTTCCATTAGGCTCAGCATCTATCGTAGCATTCACATATCCGAACTGCACAACAAAGCAATAGCAGACAATCAGTTGAGTTCTATGTGCTTTCGTAATTGCACGACAATTTCCAGTTCAGAAAGTATCAGGAGAACATTGTCTGCTTCCCTGGCAATACAAGAACCAACCACAACCACAGTGGCAAGGGTTTGGATACCCAACTCTTTCGTTTTTTTACGCTGTAAGGGATCTGTCACCTTCCCACTACTACAAGTGAATTGGGGGCTAAGAGCGGTTTTCGATACCAGAACTCTGACACCGGTTCCAGCTGAACAGAAATCTTCGCAAGATTCCAAAATACGGCGTCACAATTCTCACATGGTAAGACCTTTTCTCTTCGCGAAATGGCACTGATTATACAGGTGTTTTCATTTTATTGTTATTAAAAAGCCACAAATACTTTTCCCATTCCAAAAATGATGCTCTAAGGCACTTTTTGAAGTAATTCAAATCCAAATATTTATGATCAATACATATAAATGATGGATGCCCCTGCAGCAAAAGAATTCCGTTATCTGCCATATATGTACGCAATTGACTTCTTGCGCTTTTATCATTAATCACATACTTCTTGAATTTTAAATCGATCATACTGCCATTAAACACATTAACTGCCTCTACAAGATATTCCAAAGAAGTCTCACTTATAACATCGTTAATCAAGCCAACTATTCCCTTCCCAATCTGACCTAACGCATCATAGCCGTTATTCTCTTTTATGATTTTTTGTGTTGCTAGTGCACAGTATACACTAAATGTTTCTTTTGAAAATGTCCCAGTAATTCGTGCTTTTTTTGCATAATCCGACAATTCTTTTTTTCCACACAATAAACTTAATGGAGCTCCATTGGCAATAGCCTTGCCCATGACAAGCAAATCACTTTCTAAGTTATAATATTCACTGACTCCGAACAATTTTACGCGTCCGGAGGTTTTTGTCTCATCCAATACCGTCAGTACATTGTATTCTTTACAAATTTTCAGAGCCTCTTGAATTATATTTACAGAAGTGAAGTGAATTTGAAAGGCATCTATAATGAACACCGCAGTTCTTCCTTTTTTTAAAATGTCTTTTAATTCATCCAGATCAAATGAATACCAGTTTACAACCTCTTCATCACCGGTCACACCTCTAAAATTCTCAGTGAATCTAATTTCTCCCCTTAACGATGATTCAGGATATTCATGCCACGAAATAGTGTTTGCAATTTCTGCATCATGCCATCCTATAAATCCGCAACGAACAATTCCCTTTTTCTTCGTGGCTGCCATAGCAACTCGTATTGCCGCCGTTATTGATTCAGAAGATGTCTTAAAATAAGAAACAACCGGCCATCCATTTTCCTCAATCAGAGATGAAAAAATCTCGTGAAAAGTCGAATAACCTGGAAAATGAAAACCACACTCAAGGTACTCTTTCAACATTTTATTAAATTCATCGTCAGCGTGACCAATTACAACAGGTCCGAAGCCCAAAATGAAATCTATAAAACAACTCCCCGTATCGTCATATACATAGCAACCTTTTCCTCTTCTAAATCTTAATTCTTGACTGTCTGTTGTGTTTATCGAGCATAATCCGGCATGCCCTATCATTTTTCTCTTTCCTCCTTTATTCTCGCATAAATTTCATCCCAATTTTCTGTCAATTTTACATAAGCAGCTTTCGATGAAGAACTCAATTCCTCAACATTCGCCTCTCCTATTTTTATTCTTTCAAACCCAAGATTTTTCTCTGGTTCACATATTTCAAAACTGCCCTCAAGATGCACACATATATATGAAATAATAAGCCATGAAATCGTCTTATTCAGCCGTGCATCGAATACGGTGTCTCTTCTAACTTCAAGAATTTGTATTATTTTTACCTTAACCGTTTTACCCACTTCTTCTGCTATTTCCCTTAAAAGAGCGAATACAAACAACTCTCCGATCTGAACTCGTCCTCCAATACCCTCCAGTTTATACTGTTCATCTCTGCATTTTGGTCCACGACGGTGCAATATCCAGTTGTAATTTGAATCAAAAATCAGTCCCTCAACTGCCACAAAACAGTTTTCCCTGTCAGAACATTCTTCCGGAAAAAAAAGAAGCAAGATCTTCCCAATTTTTTAAATTTTCTAGCGTAAAATTCATCTCATCGCCTCCTCAAATAGACTTAAGCAATGCTGCTATATCAACATTAAAACCTGCATCAACAAGTTCCTTCGCAACTTTAGCTTTCCAATAACCTTTTACAACGTCGTCTACTTCCGTGTACAAAACACCCTGCAAATCAGAGGGGATTTCTATATTACCTAGTTTAAGCAAAAGAACTCTTGACTTACCCAATTTCCCGAGAAAGTATCCAGTCTCTAAATATACATTTTGTCTAGCTCGATATGCAGATTCTGCAATATCATCAGGTGTAAGAATTGCTATTGCATATACCGCTGGTTCCGCCTCCTCAATCAGCTTATCTATAATTGTTCTTCCGCGATCAGGCTTTTCGTGAAGAATAATACCTTCAATGCCAAGACGTTCCAGCAATAATTGGACTTCTCTTTTCAACTCGTTATTGTGTCCATGAATAATAAACACCTTTTCTCTGTTTCTCATGTTTTCTACCTCCGTATCTAACTTAACTATAGAATCCTCAAATACAATTAATCGTTGACCATCAATATTGTATATGTTAACTACTCGAGATGTTCCCTTATATAAGCTCATAGTAAATCCATTAAAGTCCCAAGCATAGACATGTCCATTTCGATCCCCAACATAAAGAAGCTCATCTGATGAAGAATATAATAGTGCTCGTACAGGTATATTGTACGTGGAAAAAGCATCCTTCTCTTCTAGATTGTCTCTGAGAATTCTATACACATACCCATTATCCGAAGATGCTATAATATATCTTTCGCATACTATCAGATTGTTGATTGCTGTATTATGCGAAGTTGCCATGATTGTGTCTATCAAATTCAGATCGTAATCTGCCATTTTGATGCTTTGATCATCAGAACATGTAAATATGTTATTTCCTTCGTCCGCTATATCTCCTACAATTGATTCGTGCATTTTAACACTTCTAAGTTTTTGAAGACGTATACAACTGTTGCTATCAAACTGTACTTTAAAACAATCTATAAAACCATTTCGTCTGCCAACAAAAAATCTTCGTGATTCCGCGTTATATTTCATGGAATACGAGGTGCCCTTTGATTTGAATATTACCCTTGTCATGCCTGTACTTATCTGAATTTCATACAAACTTCCATTTTCTGCGCCGCCAATTAAAATATCTGAATTTATTGCGCATAAACTTCGAGTATTATTGATTTTACATAAGTCTTTAATCGTGAGATCTGCTGAATTCAAGTATTTTATATGTCCTGTCTTGAATCCAAAAAATACATTCTTGTCCAAATAGCAAGAGCATTGTATTTTGTCAATTCCCTGACCATACCGTTTTTCTGCATTTGTCTTTCCTCCCTTCCTTGAAAAGAAACAAACTGTACCATCGTCTGATGCGGACATCCATTTATTTTCTGCTACGTCTTGAATATATCTAACAGCATCCGTGTGTGGATGCCATGTGCTTATTAGCTTAAGAAAAGAGTCAATACACAAAATCGTACCATTAGAAAGACCAAGATAGTATCCCTCGTTGTTTTTACAAATTGTGTTGATAAAATGTTCAAATTCCTGCGAAACCAAGACCTGCTTAATTAGCATCTCTTTAAGTTGAGCGGAACAGCATTTTACCTTTTTATCCCTTGATACGGTAATAATTTTCTCATTTTCGATTATAATATCTTGTATTGCATCCTGATGAATCTTAAACCGTCTAATTTTTCTTGTTTTCGTATCAATTAACCATAGCATACCCTTAGTATCTCCAATTAAGGCATAACCATCGTTCAGAATTTTTATTACTCGTGCCTTCACTGAATTTTTGATAGGTATTGAAAACTCTACTCCGAATCCGTTACATTTTATGAAATATCCTTCTTTTATATAATACAAACAGTTATCATATACACAGACAGCCTCAGCATTACAAAGATCAATGTCATGTGTCACCGTGCAATTCAAGGACACAATGTCAATGGCTTTTTCATAAAAATAAAACAACTGATCACTGTCAATACAAGCATCAATACATCTTTGATCATCCCTGTGTGCAATCACAATTCTGTTTTCCTTACGTCCGGAAAACAACCGCAATCCTCCTTCTCCAAAAAAATATATCTGATTATGGAAAACCCTTGCAAAACTTATCTTATCGTGTATATTCGTATATATTATTTTTCCCATTTCAATTTTGCACACCTTGTATTACATTTTATGCACAGTTCTTCCGGAATCGGAACCATATTGCACGTTCCATTCATATTAGCAATTACGCATGTCGAAGTAAAATGTATCATTCCGTTGTATTTGCCCTTTAGCTTTTCTCTAAACTGTTTCATACGCGATGTAACGCCAAAAGAATACAAATCATTTTCTGTAGGATGTGGATGGGACGCGGAATTTGTTTCATCTATTTTTTTATAAATTGAACCCACGCAGACGGCATCTGGAACATAATCAAGAATAACTTTAATTAATTGTTCCGTTTCATTCTCAGAAAACAAAAAAGGTTTTAAGTATAGGCAGCTCTTAATAGCCGTCGTTTTTAACTTTCCAATATTTTTCAATCGTTCATGATATGACTCGGCGTATGGCTCATAAAATTTCTGCATTCCGAATGAAGATATCGAAATAAAAGCAGTTAGTTGTCCGTCATACAAAACTCTACAAGCCTCTTCTATAAAATAATCTGGTATAATTTGCTTTGTCGCTAGTTGCATAAGATTTTTATGTTTTGCCAACCTACGAACAACATATAGCAAAGCTTCGGAAGATTCTCGAGTCTTAAACGGCTCTGTGTGGGGGCAGTAAGAAATGATTGTTCCTTCTTTTCCTGCTTTAAATCTTTTGTCAGATAGTGCCTTTCCCAGCATAATATCAATTTCTTCATCCTGATACACTTTTTGTTGTCTGCTCGCGTTACGCAGATAACAGTATTTGCACGCATTTCCACATCCCTCGCCGATATCTATAAACAACCGATTGTCAGAAAAAAAGAGAGTTCTGCCGTTTTCATATCAATTTATCACCCCTATTAATTATATAGCGTCGTGACTTGGCACTTCAATTCATGAATCGTTCGTTTATTGAAAATGCTATCTGAAACAAATTTGCCATGTCTGTTGATAAGGCAAAATCTTCATACATCAATACATTTACGCAAATTTATGCCTGATAAAATCCTTTGTACCACTCCGCGAACCTTCTCAATCCGTCCCGCAGACTTGTCGAGGGTTTAAACCCAAAGTCTCTTTCCAATGCGGCGGTATCCGCATATGTAACAGGTACATCACCCGGCTGCATGGGGACAAGCTCCTTATGAGCCTCAAAATCGTAATCCTCGCTCAGCACTCCCGCTCGTATCAATTCCTGCTGCAATATGTCCACAAAATCAAGCAGATTCTCCGGCCGGTTATTTCCGATGTTATAAATCCGATACGGCGGAATCGGAAGTCCGTCCTCTCCGTTCACCTTTTCCGGCGCACACTGCATTACGCGTTTTACACCTTCTACGATGTCGTCCACATATGTAAAGTCACGCTTACAATTGCCGTAGTTGAAGATTTGAATGGTTTGATTGTTCCGCAGCTTGTTTGTGAATCCAAAATATGCCATATCAGGTCTTCCCGCCGGACCGTAAACTGTGAAAAACCGCAATCCTGTGGACGGGATGTTGTACAGCTTAGAATACGCATGAGCCAGCAGCTCATTGCTCTTCTTCGTTGCCGCATAAAGTGATACAGGGTTGTCCACCTTATCCTCTGTGGAATACGGCACCTTTTTGTTTGAACCGTACACAGAAGAGCTCGACGCATAAACGAGATGCTCCACCGGGTTATGCCTGCAAGCCTCCAATATATTATAAAATCCTATCAGGTTCGACTCGATATAAACATCCGGGTTCGTTATGCTGTAACGAACTCCTGCCTGCGCTGCCAAATTGACCACAACAGACGGTTTATAATCACGGAAAATTTGATTGACAATTTCTTTATCCGCAATACTTCCCTTCACGAAGTTCCATATAGATTCCGGATGCTGCTCTGCGGTTTTCCGGATTTCGTCAAGCCGGTAGTTTTTAATACTGACATCATAGTAATCGTTCATATTGTCGATGCCGATGATGTTCACGGGAGACTGTGTATTCAGCAGCTCAAGCACGAGGTTTGCGCCGATAAATCCGGCGGCACCTGTGACGAGGATTGTTTTGTTTTTGATTTCTACATTTTTCTCTAACATTTACAACACCTCAGTCTCTGCCGTATAAATCACGCGTATATACCTTGTCCTTCACATCATCAAGGCAGCTGTCGTAACGGTTCGCAATTATGGACTGTGACTGTTCTTTGAAAGAAGCAAGATCGTTCACGACCTTACTGCCGAAGAACGTACTGCCGTCCTCAAGAGTCGGCTCATAAATAATCACAGTCGCACCTTTTGCCTTTATACGCTTCATTACGCCTTGTATAGACGACTGGCGGAAGTTGTCGGAGTTGGATTTCATCGTCAGACGGTATACGCCGACAACTACCTCTTTTTCCTTGGCTTCGTTCCAATCTTCATTTGCCACATATGCGCCGGCAATCTCAAGCACCCTATCGGCAATGAAATCCTTTCTCGTGCGGTTTGATTCGACAATCGCCTCAATCAGATTCTCCGGCACATCCGCATAATTTGCGAGAAGCTGCTTTGTATCCTTCGGCAGGCAATACCCACCGTACCCAAATGAAGGATTATTGTAATGATTGCCGATTCTCGGATCAAGGCACACGCCGTTGATAATCTGCTGCGTGTTCAGACCTTTCATCTCGGCGTAGGTGTCAAGCTCGTTAAAATACGAAACTCTCAACGCCAAGTATGTATTTGCGAAAAGCTTAACAGCCTCCGCCTCTGTGAATCCCATGATAAGAGTGTCTATGTTCTCTTTGATTGCACCTTCTTGTAATAACCCTGCAAACGTGTTTGCCGCTTTCACAAGCCGAGCATTATCCACATCCGTGCCGACTATGATACGGGACGGATAAAGGTTGTCATAAAGCGCCTTGCTCTCACGTAAAAACTCCGGACTGAAAATGATGTTGTCACAGTGATACTTTTCTCTGACACTTCTCGTGTACCCTACCGGAATGGTTGACTTGATAACCATCACCGCATCGGGGTTATACTTAATAACAAGCTCAATCACATTCTCAACAGCAGACGTATCAAAAAAGTTCCTCTTGCTGTCATAGTTAGTCGGCGCCGCGATAATCACAAAATCCGCATCCTTGTACGCCGATTCCGCATCCAGTGTAGCCGTGAGATTCAAATCATTCTCTTTTAAATACTTTTCTATGTATTCATCTTGAATAGGTGAAATCCCGTTATTGATTTTCTCCACCTTCTCGGGAATGATGTCCACCGCTTTGACTTCATTGTGCTGGGCTAAGAGTACGGCTAAAGATAAGCCGACATAGCCTGTCCCTGCTACTGCTATTTTCATTTTACTCATATATTGTCACACACTCTCTAATATAATCTAACGTTAAAACTTAAAAGTATCCTTCAAACCAACCCACTTTTGATCCTTATCGCTGAGATTGAGTTTCGCGCCGTCCAGGCTGTATCCTTCCGCGCTTGCGTTGCCCTTGTATTCTCCGACAACTCCCGACCATTTTATCCCAATCTCCGGGTCATTCCACGCCATTCCGCCCTCATCGTTCGGATGATAAAAATCGTCGCACTTGTAGCAAAATTCCGCTGTGTCGCTCAGCACAAGAAATCCGTGCGCAAAGCCTCTCGGAATCAAAAATTGCTTTTTATTCTCTTCCGTCAATTCAATTCCATACCATTTTCCGTATGTTTCGCTCTCGGAGCGTAGGTCAACCGCCACATCAAACACAGCACCCTTTATTACTCTAACCAGTTTCGTCTGAGGATAGCTTTTCTGAAAATGCAATCCGCGGAGAACGCCCTTCGTTGACATCGACTGATTGTCCTGTACAAAGACAATGTCAATCTCCGCCTCTTCCATATCTCTTTGGCTGTATGTCTCCATAAAATACCCGCGGCTGTCGCCGTGGACAGCGGGCTCTATAACGCACAATCCTTTGATCCCCGAAACATCCTTTTCAACCTTTATCTGTCCCATCAGTAATCTATCTCCTTTAAATATCTGCTCACGGCATCCTGCCATGTCGGCAGCGGTTCAAATCCGTTCTCTTTTAGCTTGCTCTTGTCGAGTCTGCTGTTGAACGGTCTCGCCGCTTTCGATAATCCGTATTCCTCCGTAGTCACGGGAATAACCTTCGTTGTATATCCAGCCTGTCTGTAAATCTCACAAGTGAAATCATACCAGCTGATATATCCACCTTCATTTGTAGCGTGATAATATCCATACTTTTCTGTCTCAACCATATCCACAAGAAGCCTTGCCAAATCATATGTATATGTCGGCGTTCCTATCTGGTCGTTGACAACCCGCACAGTGTCATGCGTCTTTCCGGCGTTCAGCATCGTCTTGATAAAGTTCTTCCCGTTCACGCCGAACACCCACGCAATGCGCACGATAAAGAACTTTTCAAGCGTCTCACTTACCGCCAATTCCCCTTCAAGCTTTGTCTGTCCGTAAACATTCAGCGGTTTGTAATCCTTGCAGTCAGGTCTCCAAGGCTCTGTTCCCTGTCCGTTAAATACATAATCCGTGCTTATATAGACCATTTTGCAGTCAAGCTTTTTTACAGCCTTTGCAATATTCTTTGTTCCGCCCGCGTTGACCGTGCGAACCTTTTCAAGCTTGTCGTCGTCCTCCGCCATATCCACCGCCGTCCATGCCGCACAATGGATAACAACATCGGGATTTACTTCCGTCAATGCCTTTTCAACGGCAGCGGCATCCATAATATCAAGCTGTACGTATGGATATTCCCCGCCGTATTCCGTCATTACATCGCTGCCCACACATTCATATCCGCGCTTATGCAGTTCATTCATCACATCATGCCCAAGCTGCCCGGCAACGCCTGTTACAAATACCTTCATAATATCATCAGCTCCTAATTTTCTCGTTATTTTCACTCATTCATCAGTGCATCTACTCCTGATTTTTTTCATAACAAATTCGCAAACCTTAGCATATAAAATCGAAACAATAAGCGTTGTGAAAAATGTTGCTATCGCCAAAATAATAATTTTTGATATGTCTGCAAGGTTGCTGTTAGCAATAAAAAGCTTATCGATAAGTGTATAAATCGGCGTATGCAACAAATATATGTAATATGTCTTTCCTGACAACCAACTTACATCTCTGAAATTTATATTTTTAAATATTATAAAAATATAAATTGATATGATAATCACAGTCGTAGAGAAGAAGGCAACATACTCATTTATCATATATATATCAAATCAC